>JAFUEG010000085.1 GCA_017464045.1 Lachnospiraceae bacterium | reverse complement strand
CGAGTTTTCGGTTTCGTGCAAACAACAAAAACCTGAGCGCTTTGATTTAGCAAATTGATGGTTAGTTATCTGCCATCTTCTTTATTATGCTCTTTCTTGTTGAAAAAGTGTGATAAGGTGCATGTCCTCATGTCACACTTTAATTATTGTAATAATATTGTAATATTTACTTGATTTTTCTTGTAAAAAAGAATAGAATATATACTCGGAAGAAATTGGTCTATTTTTAAGATAAAGGCCTAATAAAATATAAACGGAGGACTTAAAATGAGTAACAAACTTAGCTTGTCAGCAAGTGACAGGATTAATGCCTTACTTGATGACTCAAGTTTTGTTGAAATCGGCGCATATGTAACTGCCAGAAGTACAGATTTCAACATGCAGGAAACAGATTCTCCAAAGGACGGTGTAATAACCGGCTATGGTGTAATCAATGGAAAATTAGTTTATGTCTACAGTCAGGATGCATCTGTTCTTGGTGGTGCGGTCGGAGAGATGCATGCCAAGAAGATTGCTAAGGTTTATGACATGGCTATGAAGGTTGGAGCACCTGTAATCGGTCTTATTGATTGTGCAGGTATAAGACTTCAGGAAGCAACAGATGCCATGACAGCATTCGGAAGACTTTATATGAAGCAGACTATGGCTTCAGGTGTAATCCCACAGATTACAGGTATATTTGGTACCTGTGGTGGAGGTAGTGCACTTATTCCTGCATTATCTGATTTTACATTTATGACTGCTGATGGTTCAAAAATGTTCGTAAACAGTCCTAATGCTTTAGATAATAATTATGCAGGTAAGCTTGATACTGCTACAGCTTCATATCTTTCAAGCAATACAGATATGGTTTCTGCTGTTTATGAGGATGACGCTGCAGTGCTTGCCGAGATCAGAAATCTTATTGATATTTTACCTTCAAACAATGGTGATGAAGAAATAGCAGAATGTAATGATGATTTAAACAGAGTTATCGCTAATCTTGATTCCTTTAAGGATGATGCAAGAGCTGTTATACAAAATATAGCTGATAACAACATTTTCTTTGAGGCAAACAAGGATTATGCCAAGGAAATGGTTGTTGGATTTGTCAGACTTGATGGTCAGACAGTTGGATGCGTTGCCAACCAGATTAAGGATGGTGATTCAAAGCTTACAGCTGAAGGTGCATATCTTGCAGCTGATTTTGTAAGATTCTGTGATTCATTTAATATACCGGTTCTTACTTTGGTAAATACCAATGGTTTTGTTGCAACAGTTGACAATGAAAGAAAAATTGCAGATGCAGCAGCAAAGCTTACTTATTCATTTGCGGATGCTACAGTACCAAAAGTAACTGTTGTCATGGGTGAAGCGTTTGGAACAGCTTATACTGTTATGAATTCCAAGTCAATCGGAGCTGATATGGTATATGCCTGGCCGACAGCAAAGATAGGAACTATGGATCCTGAAATGGCAGTTAAGATTATGTATGATGCCGATATAGCCGCTTCAGATGATAAAACAGCTAAAATTGCAGAGCTTAAGAAAGAATATACTGAGCTTCAGTCAAGTGCCATGGCAGCTGCAAAGCGTGGTTATATAGATGATATAATCGAACCGGATGCTACAAGAAAGCGTGTTATAGCAGCACTTGATATGTTGTTTACAAAAGAGGATGTAAGACCTTTTAAAAAGCATGGAACAGTTTAAAGGAAGGAGAGTAGTGACATAATGAAAATTAGAAAATTCTTATTGGTATTTTCAATTTTAACTGTTATGTTTTCTTTGACTGCATGCTCTGATAATAAGGAAAAACCGTTTGATTATGATGAAACTGAAATAGTAATTCAGACTATGGATTATTTCGAACAGTACAAGAAAGTCAATGATGAATATAAAGATTATTATATGACTGATGGTACTGAATTTGAGCAATCAGCAGTTAAAGGTATCGACCAGGCTGTAAATAATGATAAGGTAGGAGAATTTGAAAGCTTCGAAACACCTATAAGTTATTATTATACAGGCGGTCCCGATGCGATAGCTAATATTGATTATACAATTGAAAATGCAGATGATTATGTTATGGTTACAGTGATTAATCATGCTGCAAATCGTGATGTGGAAATATCAGTTAAATATGTGGAAAATCCTGATTATTACATTGAACTCGACAGAAATCTGGCGAGCGTCAGTGTTGATGACTACAGAGCTCAGTTTGAACAGATGGCAACTTATTATAATATGACAACTGAAGAGCTCATGGATGTATTTTTTACCCAATATGGTGTTAATAATCTTGATGACTTTGTTAAGAAGGATATACAGTATCAGTTGGGAACTAATCCATATACACCTGAGGAAATGGTTGTTTCGGCTGTTTACTCAAAGAAGGAACTTATGGGTCAGGCAGGTATGAATACTCTTCTTGGTATGGGAACAGTATTTGTAGTTTTGATATTTATTTCATTTATAATATCATTATTTAAGTTCTTACCAAAGCTCTTTAGTAAAAAGGAAAAGGAAAGCAAGGAAGATAAGCCAAAACAAAATGCATTGGCCGGTTCAACTGTTCCTTCACCAATACCATCGTTTATTCCAGTAGGAGCAGAGAACCTTGTAAATGATGAAGAACTTGTAGCTGTAATTACAGCAGCTATATATGCGGCTGAAGCTGCAAATGGAAACTCAGATAGTAAAGACAAATTAATAGTTCGTTCAATAAAGAGAGTTAGATAATATATTATTAATCAGGAGGAAATAAAAATGAAGAATTATAGAATTACAGTAAATGGAACAGCTTACGATGTAGCTGTTGAAGAAGTATCAGGAGGAAGTGCACCTGCAGCAGCGCCTGCACCTAAAGCAGCTCCAGCAGCACATGCACCTGCAGCAGCACCTGCGCCTAAAGCATCGGGAGCAGCAGGCAGCATAGTTGTTTCTTCACCTATGCCTGGTAAGATTCTTAATATAAAGTCAAATGTCGGTGTTTCAGTTAAGAAGGGTGAGGTTATCCTTATTCTTGAAGCAATGAAGATGGAAAATGAAGTTGTTGCACCTGAAGATGGAACAGTAGCAAGCATCAATGTTGCTGCAGGTGATTCGGTTGAGGCCGGAGATACTTTAGCAACTTTGAACTAATCTTGCGAAAAAAGATTTCATTTATTAAAACAGGAGGTAACAGCTTAAATGAGCAGTTTTATGGATGTTCTAAAAAATCTGGCTGAGCAGACAGGCTTTGCAAGCTTGACATGGAAACATTATATTATGATATTGTTTGCTTTTATATTCATGTATCTTGCGATAGCTAAAGGCTTTGAGCCGTTGTTATTGGTTCCTATCTCCTTTGGTATGTTCTTGGTTAATATGTTTCCAAGTATCATTCAGGAGGGCGGATTATTACATTATTTTTATAAGTTAGATGAATGGAGTATATTGCCTTCACTTAT
>JAFUEG010000084.1 GCA_017464045.1 Lachnospiraceae bacterium | reverse complement strand
TAGCAGCTACAAGTTCCGTAGCATTTATCTCTCCATTACTCATCTCAAAAAAGTGGGTATTACCCTTAAGAATCTCATCGGTAATTTCTTTTGCATTATTTATTTTTCCTACTGTAGTTATAGCAAACGAACCATGATGTGAACGCATAAGAATCGGCTGTGCTTCATAATCAGATATACAGCCTATTCCCATATTACCATGCATAGCGTTTGCCTCACCATCAAACTTTGTTCTGAATGGTGAATTTTCGATTTTATGAATAGACTTCTTAAATCCATTTTCTCCGTACACAGCCATACCTGCACGTCTGGTACCTAAATGAGAATGATAATCCGTTCCGAAAAATAAATCAAAAACACAATCTTCTTTTCCAACTACTCCAAAGAATCCACCCATCTTTTTTTCCTCCGGTATATGTCATTATAAGTTATCTAAAACAAACACAGAAGCATTATAACAATTTTTAATTCAAAAATAAAGAAAAAATATAAATAATTTCGTAATTTATGGGAAATATAAGTTTAAGCCCTATAAAATATTAATATTTGAAAGTAAATAAATATGAAAACAAATCATATTTAGCTTATACGAGGCGAGCAAAAAAATATAGTAAGGAGAATTCTTATGAAATTTTTAAATATTTTATGCTTAACAATTGTCGTTATAGGTGCTATTAACTGGGGACTTATCGGTTTCGCTGATTGGAACCTTGTCTCAGCTATCTTTGGTGATGCCACAGCATTTACAAGAATCATATACGGACTTGTAGGTTTAAGCGGCTTATACCTTATAAGTTTTTACGGCTTAGTTGGAAACGAAAGAAGCTATCAGTAATAGCTAAGGGGGCTTTATGCCCCCTTTTTAATCATCATCAAGTCCGCTCAAATTTTCGGAAATAATCCGGAAATCATTATAATATGACATACTTACCACTCTTCCCGAATCTTCATTTACAATAACAATAAAGCAGTCATTTTTATCTCTGTTATAGTAATAATCGGTAGTGGATTTTCCTGACATCATATCATCAAGAACATTAAATACACCTGTATAATTATATTTTAGATTGTCCTCAAGCTTATATGCCGGATCACCTATCTTAACTCCAAACATACTGTATTTCTTGCTATCAACCTTAACGCCCTTTTGTATACCGTTTATATAAATTACCGAAACATCTCCATCCGAGCTTACCGATATATTACCGTTTGAATACTGATGTACACTCGACACCTTTTCCGGAGCATCAGTCAACTTAATGTCAAGTGCCTTTTCTATCTCCTCTTCACTTTTATTAACATAATCTGTAATATCCTTCCCGGACACATTTTTAATAATCTTCTTTACCGCAGTAAATGCTATTATTGCTATTATAAGAGCAACAACCGCTTTGATTATGGTACCTGTAATATTTTTATCCTTTTTTGATACCAAATCATCAACATTCGGAACATCCGTGCTAATAACAACCGGCTTGTAAGAAGAAGCCTCAAGATCCGAAAAATCATCAATCCGATTATCCGCATTACCATCATCAATCCTTGTTGTACTGTCCTTTTTTGTTTCGTTATTATCCTTTAAAGAAAGTGCCATAATTTTATCCTCCCCACTAATCACAATAAAACCTTTATGTTACAGTTAATGTATTATACCATTAAAAAAGAATATTGACAAATCAACAATCATAAACTATAATTGCATTCGTATTGAAAAAAAGTCAAAGGAAAAAACGATTATGAATTACAAAAAAACAAACAACAATTTTTTCTTTTTCTTTATAAACGCGATGGATTTTAAATTATAGATAACAAAGTAAATGCTTTGATATATATAAGATAATTTCCACCGCTGCTTTTGATGATATAAAAAACAAAAAAGCAGCGGTGGTTTTTTTATGTAAGGAGGATACGATGGAATCTGAAAACAATAATCCAAAAACAAAAGTAGCTTATAGCGGAGTTGAAGGCGCCTTTGCACATATTGTAGCCAAAAAAACATTTCCTAAGGATCTTTTAATAGCTCATACAAGTTTTGAAGAAGCCTATAACGCTGTTTTATCCGGCGAATGCTCTTCTGCAGTACTTCCGATAGAAAACAGCTATACAGGTGAGGTTGGTCAGGTTATAGATCTCATGGTCAATGGAGAGCTTATTGTAGATGACGTAATTCCATATAAGATTTCTCAAAATCTTTTAGGAATAAAGGGCGCCAAAACAAGCGATATAAAAAAAGTAATCAGTCATTCACAAGCTCTGGCCCAGTGTGAAGGATATATAAGAAAGCATGGTTTTGAAGAAATGCTCGCCCCCAACACCGCCATGGCCGCAAAAGAAGTATCAGAGCTTGGTGATATACATATGGCTGCAATTGCAAGCAAAGAAACAGCAGAACTGTACGGATTGGATATCCTGCACGCTAATATAAACGAAATGGAAGATAATACAACAAGGTTTGCCGTTTTCAGTAAGAATTATAAAAAACATATGGAGGTCGGAAAACATATTAATTTTATACTTATCTTTACAGTAAACAATGTTGCCGGTGCACTTTCAAAAGCAATATCCGTTATAAGCGATTACGGATTTAACATGAAGGTTTTAAGAAGCCGTCCATCACATCAAAAAGCTTGGGAATATTACTTTTATGTAGAGGCTGAAGGAAATATAGATACACCTGAAGGAAAAGAAATGCAAAAGCGTCTTACTGAAGTATGTAACCTTGTTAAGATAGCAGGAAAATATACATAATAATGTATATGATTATCAAAGTTAAATTATTTTATTATTTGCTTATTTGCATAAAGAAAAACTATTATAAAAACAATTAGCTTTTAATTATAAAAATCAGCTATTTAATATACAACAATTACTATAATTTTTAAAACGGAGGAAACATAAAATGAATATGATATTTGAAAGAAAACTTGCATTACCTGCAGAATTAAAGGAAATGTATCCATTAACAGGAGCACTCGGTAAAATTGTCGAGGAAAGAGATATTGAGATAAAAAACATTCTCTCGGGAAAATCGGATAAACTCCTTTTGATAATCGGACCATGTTCTGCAGATAAGGAAGAAAGTGTTGTTGATTATGTATCAAGGCTTGTACCGGTACAGGAAAAAGTTAAGGATAAGATTTTTATTGTTCCACGTGTATATACTAATAAGCCAAGAACTACAGGTGAAGGCTACAAAGGCATGCTCCACCAGCCCGACCCAAATGAAAAGCCTGATATGTTTAAAGGAATCGTAGCCATAAGAGAATTACATATGAGAGTAATACAGGAAACAGGCTTTTCATGCGCAGATGAAATGCTCTATCCTGAAAATGCAGAATATTTAAACGACGTTCTTGGTTACATAGCTGTAGGCGCACGTTCAGTAGAAGACCAGCAGCACAGACTTACAGCAAGCGGACTTCCGGTACCTGTCGGAATGAAAAATCCATCCAGCGGAGATATCTCTGTTATGATGAACTCTATCACTGCAGCTCAGCATGGCCACACATTTATCTATCGAGGATGGGAAACCCACTCACAAGGTAATCCTTATGCACATGCCATCCTTCGTGGATACAACAACAAACATGGACAACCTATGCCTAACTATCACTATGAAGATTTAGTCAGACTATGCGAAGATTATGCAAAAAAAGATTTAAAAAACCCAGCAGTCATCATAGATGCAAACCACGCCAACTCCGGAAAGGATCCTTTCCAGCAAAAGCGTATCATCAATGAAGTTATAAGCAACTGCAACTACAACAGCGACATCAAAAAGCTTGTAAAAGGATTTATGGTAGAAAGCTACATAGAAGACGGCAACCAAAGCGTCGACGGCGGCGTATACGGAAAATCCATAACCGATGCATGCCTCGGCTGGCCTAAGACCGAGCAGCTCATCTACGAAATCGCAGACAGGCTGTAACCCACCCTTCCGGTTTCTCACATGGAACAGGTATAAATGCTCATAGCAACTGGGAATGTTTTTTGAGTTCTTATATATGACAGATAAGAAAAACAGGTGGTTGTTACAACTAACCAGCAAGTTGTGTATCAGCCTTTTTTATATGCTTTTCTGTTTAAAAAATTATAATGGTGTGAAGTCATGTATAACCGGTATATGGATACCCACCATTTATGTGAGAAGCCGGATGGTGGGTTAGAATGCCGCTTTGTAGATTTCACTGGTTACGTCGGATTTGTTCATGGAGTAGATGTGGATTCCTTCTACACCGTGTTTGATGAGGTCGGTCACCTGATTAATGGCGTATTCGGTGCCGGCTTTTTTCATGCCTTCAGGATCCTCGCTATACTTTGCTATAAGGTTGGAAAGCTTTTTAGGTACGGAGGAACCGGATAAGGATACACTTGTTCCAAGCTGGTTCACCTTTGTTATCGGCATAATGCCTGCATGGACAGGTACGTTTATTCCGGCACTTCTTATATCATCCAGGAAACGATATAAGATATCGTTGTCAAAAAACATCTGTGTTATAAAGCTGTCTACACCAAAGTCAGCCTTTAACTTTAAGTATTTGATGTCATCTTCTCTTGACTTAGACTCAGGATGAATTTCCGGATAACAAGCTGCTGCTATGTACATATCATTGTTTTTTTCCTTAATTACTTTTATAAGGTCTGATGCATGTTTATAGTATCTTCCTTCAAATTCTTCTTCTGTCATGGTACGAGGCTTATCTCCTCTTAGTGCAATAACATTTTTAACCTGCTTTATTTTTAATTCAAAAAGAAGCTCTGCAAGAGAATTTTCATCAAGTCCCACAGCTGTAACGTGAGCAAGTGCTTCTATCTCACAAATATTTTGAATATATGCTGCTATGGTTGCTGTCTTCTTGCTGTTACTTCCACCGGCACCATAAGTAACACTTATGAAATCCGGATTTAAAAGCTTAATCTCATCGAGGGTTTTAAATATGTCATAAATATCATCATTTCTCTTTGGAGGAAAAACCTCACATGAAAAAATAGTTTTCTTGTTATATTTATCCTTTATCATACTCTGCTCCTGTAATCAAATATCCTCTATAACTGTAATTGCATCAGTTCTATCAGATGAAACTGTCTTTATTTTTCTAATTTCATCATCAACAACGCTATTATTATCTGCACTTATATCACTTTCTTTAATATCACCGGTATTAATAAATGCGCTGTCAGGCACATCCTTTTCAAGCTGCATCTCCATCTGATAACTTCCGTTTTTTTCCAGTTCCCTTGCCTTTTCACGTTCCATATAAAGCTCGTGTGAAAGGAGCTGACTTAAGTCTAATATCTGCGTATACCTTTCCTCTTTACTAAGTTCCTTTAGACTCGCCATAAGTTCTGCCTTATTATCTGATATAAGCTTTGCTTTTTCTTCCAATGTCGCTACCATACGTCCATACTGATTATTTATAATATCATATGCTTGGGCAATTACATCCGTAACCTCAGTAAGCATCTCATCGGTATATATAAGAGAAGATGCATATATATCACCGGCAGTTCTAAGTGCTGCCTTTTCGTCCTTATTTAAATCATCCGGTCTGAAACCTGAACCTACAGAAGAAACATGTTTTGTAATCCTTATACGACTGGCACTTTGTAAAGCTTCATAAATTATCTCTTCAGCTTCTTTTTTTGCATCATTTATTATTTTCCCCTTTCGGTCATTTACTTCCCTGTAAACTTTTAGTTCGCCTTCAACTATACTTTCAAGTTCCTTTAGCATAAGTATGGTTTCATCCTTATTGACCATAACCTTTCCTGCCGCAAGCGGAACATTCTGGCCGTTTTCTATCATATCAATAAGCTTATTGATTATAACTTCAGATCTTCCATTTTCCATAATATTATTATCCTTTTTATTATCCTGATTTATAATATTCAGGCTCTTTTGAATTTTCACTGATATCTGAAATGCATTTGCTGCATAATTTTTTCATATGCATTAAACACATTTTATTGTATGTGAAAAGATTTTTCAATATAAAAATGTTTAATTATTTCTTAATACAGTACACCATCATAATAGTAGAGCAAAAGTCCTACCACATCATCATAATAATTACCGGATACAAATTCCGCCTGCATATCCCATCCCTTATCTGCAGCCTTGCTTGCTGCAGTTTCAAGTCTTTCCATAGGATGCGAATCTTCCTTATATCTGTCACTTGCTTCCTTGGAAGCTTCTACTTCATCAGTATATACACGTTCAGAAAGCTTAGGCTGCTTTTTATATATATCCCATGCTGCTTCTTTTCCAAAGGCATTATTTAATGCCTCAAAATATGCCGCATCAACATAATAAAAAGCATCTATATAGCCCGAATATCTTACAAATGCATCATCACTGTTGATACATCCAAGGTAGCT
>JAFUEG010000004.1 GCA_017464045.1 Lachnospiraceae bacterium | reverse complement strand
TATTCTTTGCCGAAGAGGGTTCTCTTGATGGAAAGCCATTTTACGGTGCTGTAGCATCAGATGTAAAGACAGGAAAAAAGATTATCTACGAAGTATGCAGGGATTTCAAATTCTGGGTTATCTGGAATGATCATGGCGATAAAGGATACTTCTGTCCTGAGCCTTGCACCTGGATTATCGATGCACCGAATCTTCCTATACCTGACGAAGAAACCGGATACACGGAGCTCGCTCCGGGCGAGTCAAAGACACTCACGGAAAGAATCTACACAGTATAAGTTATTGTAACAGGGGACAGGTATCTTGACACACTTTTAGGTACGCGCAAATCTCGCTGATGCTCACGATTTGCTTAGCACCTAAAAGTATGCCAAGATACCTGTCCCCCTATCATATATAAGGCGAAGTACACGTCTCAAATATTTATTTTTCACCTTTTAATTCTTTCTTGTTTTGGTACATGAGGTTATCGGCGCGATTAAATATTTCGGATACTTTGGTATCATTTTCAAAGTCGCAGGTCGACATACCTACAGCAATTACAGGCTTGTTGCCGGCTTGTTGATTGGCAAGGACCTTATTTTTCAGGTATTCAAGAAGTTTTTTTCTGTCCTCGTAATCCCGTTTGACTAGAACTACAACAAATTCATCACCACCGATTCTGAAAACCGGACTATGTGCAAATGTATCAAATATCAATTTCGCAGAAGTTCTAATGTATTCATCACCGGCCTTATGACCCAAGGTGTCGTTTATAATCTTTAAATTATTGAGGTCACAAACTATAATGGCAAATGGATAATGGCTGCTATCATCCATATTTTCCTGGAGTATTTCTTCCATCTCATGATATGCCTTTTTATTCTTGGCACCTGTAAGTTCATCGCGCCTTGCAAGCTCATTGGCAGACTTTAATGCCTTTAGATGTGCTGCCTCTTTTTTTACCTCTTCTGTGATATTTTCCACACCGATTATAAAATGGATATGATCACTGGAAAACATAACCGTAAGTCTTGTGTATTGAGGCTTATCGTCTATCATAAGTCTGTAATCCGTACTGTACTGTTTTACATCCTCAAGAGCCGATAAAAGATAATCCTTCGTAAGAACCTCCAAAACTCTGTCCTTATCATCAGGATATACGGCATATACGGCATTGCGCTGGGCATCGGAAAAGAAGTCATGTCCTTCTTCACTCATTTCCAGGTTTCCGTATATATTGTTAGTAGTGAACTCGGCATACTCGCCATTTCCTATATCCACATAATATATAATGTCATAATGTGATGCAAGCGTCTCGGCAATCGCACCATAGGTTACGCTTTTCATCTCATTATCCTTTGCCTCTATACGCTCCCTTACCTGTTTGTCAACATTTAAAACACCAAGGATAAAATAATCATCATCCTCGCTTATCTCTCTGATAACACGGAGTGCATGCCATACCGGTTTGCCGTCAATCATAAGACGATACTCGATACTCTGCATATGATTATTTTTCATATTCTTTAATAGCTTGTCCTTTTGAATATCTTCAAGAAAGATATGCATATCTTCCTCATAAACAACCTGCCTGGCATCGCGGGCCATATTTTTGAAAAAGTCCTCTCCCTGCTGTTCAAGCTTTAGCGAATGAAAATCCGAATTAATGGAGTACCAGATATATTCATTTGTTACGGCATCGACATAATAAACACTCGAATAATCTATAAGCAGCGCTTCAGCTATTTTATTAAAAGCCGTATCATTTGTAATCATTTTTTACTCCTTCCTTATGGTTGTTTTTTCATTATAATATATTATGATGAAAATTAGAAGTAAATAATTATTTACAAATATATTCCTTCAACTTACAAACATATGATTTCATAAGTTTATGCTTTCTTTTTACCAAATCGGCTTCTTAGACTTTTTTTACATGAAGCTCAACCACAAATCCGTTGTCGTTATAATACTCCATGCCTCCACCCTGTTTTTCCATGTAATAATTAACTAAGTAGAGTCCAAGACCATAACCCTGCTTTTCTTTTGTGTTTTTTCCGCGATAGAATTTTTCAAGAATTAAAGGAAGCTCTTCCTCATCTACTCCGGGGCCCTCATCGCTGATTTTTATACGTATAAATCCGTTTCCCAGGCTGTCACTTTGATTTTCATCAAAAGAAACATGTATATCCGTCCCTGCATACTTGTAAGAATTACTGACGATATTATCAATGACCTGTTCCATACGCAGCTTATCAAAATACACCAGACATTCCGGTATATGATTATCCAAAATAATATTTCCGTATTCCTTTAGATTATTGAAGTATCCCTCGATTAACCTTGAATCATTTTCCGAAGGCTCTATCTTTACCTCCTCCATATCATCAAGGGTTGCATGAAATACATTTCCCACCAGCTGATTAATGGTTTCGGACTTGTTGGAGATATAGCTTATCTTTTCGAGGTAGCCATTTAGCTCGTCAATTTTTTTCTGAGGCTGATCGGCCTCCTTCTTAGCCTCCTTCAGCTCCTTACTTACCTTAAGCTCCAGAACCTCACAGGTTGCCTGAATGGTCGCAACCGGTGTTTTTAAATCATGACTTAACTCTGCCACCATCTCACGCTTTGCCTTTTGGGCCTCAATCTCCCTTTGCCTGGATGCTTTAAGCTCCTCTCTCATAAGGTCAAAGCTTTCCGTA
>JAFUEG010000083.1 GCA_017464045.1 Lachnospiraceae bacterium | reverse complement strand
GGAAAGTATACGGCCATTCCGATGTTTATAGCGATAATGGGACTTGTATTCGGGCTTACCTTTAATGTGGTGGGCGCATGGCTTCAGGAAATTCTTGAACTTGGAATTGATAAGCTGACCGAAGCTGTTGATAGTGCATTAACGAGTGCAAATGTCAATGCTACCATTCACGGACTTATAATAGACGGAATATTTGCCGGTGTTGGAAGCGTGCTAAGCTTCCTCCCGATAATTGTTACTTTATTCTTCTTTTTATCGCTGCTTGAAGACAGCGGATATATTGCAAGAGTAGCGTTTGTTATGGACAAGCTTCTTAGAAAGATAGGTCTTTCAGGAAGAAGTATTGTGCCGCTTCTTATAGGCTTTGGCTGTACGGTTCCTGCCGTAATGTCCACGAAGACGCTTCCGTCTGAACGTGACAGAAAGATGACTGTTTTACTTATACCTTTCATGAGCTGTACTGCGAAGCTTCCTATATATGCATTTTTTGTAAATGCATTTTTCACGAATCGGGGCGGTCTTATTATGGTAGGACTTTATTTGCTTGGAATACTGGTAGGAATATTAGCGGCAGTGTTTTATAAAGGTACGTTGTTTAAGGGCGAGGCGGTTCCTTTTGTTATGGAACTTCCTAATTATCGTATGCCGGGTGCAAAAAATGTATCAAGACTTCTTTGGGAGAAGGCAAAGGATTTCCTTCAGAGAGCATTTTCTGTTATCCTGATTGCAACGATTGTGGTATGGCTTTTACAAAGCTATGATATACATTTTAATTTGGTTGAGAATTCAAAGGACAGCATGCTTGCGGCGGTTGCCGGATTTTTGGCACCGATTATGAGTCCTATCGGACTTGGCGACTGGAGAATATGCGTTTCTTTAATCAGCGGATTTATGGCAAAGGAGAGCGTAGTATCGACTCTTGAAATTTTATTTGCCGGAAATGTAACAGCTGCGATGACCAACCTTGCTGCCGCATCACTTCTTATATTCTCGCTCTTATATACCCCTTGTGTGGCTGCGATAGCTTCCGTAAAGAGAACTCTCGGAAGAAAGTATGCAATTGCCATGGTGGTATGGCAATGCATGGTTGCATGGCTTGTGGTGTTTTTTTTCAGGCTGATATGTATGCTGACCGGAATGTTATATACAAATTGAATTGATAGTATAAGATGATGATAGATTTAAGTACATGATAAGTATATGCTTTGATTATCGTTTGTTGTTATAGGTGAATTAGTATGAATGCTTGGGATATTATTTTGATAATTGTTATAGTGGCGGCTTTTGGGACAGCGGTTTACTCTACTGTAAGAAAAAAGAAAAAGGGTGGCGGCTGTTGCGGCGACTGCTGCAACTGTGGCAAGAAAGACGATTGCTAGTTGTTGATAAAGTTTAATTGATCTAAAGCAGAAATAAATGAAGGTTTAAAAATAAAATAATAGAAAAATGAAATAATTTAATAATGAAATAATATAATTATGAAAGAAAAATATTTTTGTTATGAAAAAGGAAAACGGTATTATTAAAAAAATAATGTCAGATCCTGTGCTTATTGCAGCATGGGTTCTGGCATTTATATCTGTATTTTTCACAAGACCGGATAAGGAATACCTCTCATATATTGACTGGCGTTCGCTGGGAATACTCTGGGGACTTATGGTTGTAATACAAGGATTAAAGGAAAACAGTGTATTTGATATCATTGGAAATTATCTGCTTGGACGAGTGAAAAAAGGTTGGCAGCTTGCAGCGATTTTTATATTCCTTTGCTTTTTCGGAGGGATGCTGATTACCAATGATGTTGCTCTTATAACCTTTGTTCCGTTTGCGATTATGATTTTGAAAAGCTGTGGCATGGAGAAAATGACACTTCGGGTTATAGTGCTTCAGACCATAGCGGCAAATCTCGGAAGCATGCTTACACCGATTGGTAATCCTCAAAATCTTTATCTTTACGGACTGACCGGAATGCCGATTGATGAATTTATAATGTGGATGTTTCCATATACGCTTTTAGCTTTAGTTTTGCTGATTGTCGGAATTGCTTTTTTGCCCGGAAGAAATAAAGAGATAAATGTGGCTGATAATAAGGGTGGCGATTTGTCCAAAGGACACACCAAGCCCGGTGATATTATTATATATCTTATTTTATTTGCCCTTGCGGTATTAACTGTGCTTCGTATAGTTCCGTGGTATGTTATGGCTTTGATTATTTTAGCTGTTGTTTTTATTTTAGATAAAAAGATAATTTTAAGGGCTGACTATATGCTCTTGCTGACCTTTATCGGTTTCTTCATATTTACCGGTAATATGGGACGAGTCGGATATATAAGGGATATGCTGGAAAAACTTGTGCAGGGAAGGGAGGTATATACTTCCATAATTGCAAGCCAGTTTATCAGTAATGTTCCTGCCACGCTTTTGCTTTCTGGATTTACTGATAATCATAGGGCACTTTTGCTTGGTGTAAATCTTGGCGGACTCGGAACGCTCATAGCATCTATGGCAAGCCTTATATCCTATAAGGCGTTTGCAAATGAATACAAAAAAGAAAAAGGTAGATACATACGTTTATTTACTGTCTATAATGTGTTATTCTTAATTGCTTTACTTGGTCTTTATGTGATTTTAAACTGATTTTATGATTAATATATTAATAAAATTGAGCCTTGCAGGTTGTTTTCCTGCAAGGCTTTTATATGCACAGAACCGCCGAAAGGAATATGTCGGCTAAAACTGACTGGCGGCTCGCGCACGAGTAGGGTGCGATTCCACCTTCCCTACTCGATTTTGGAGGTTTGCTTTCCTATAAGGCATTTTTTGCTTTACAGGTATGATAATGAAAGAAAATCTGTAAAACATTTTTTTGTGACTTGTTTTTGTAAAAATAATGAAATTTAAAACAAAGTATGTGATAGTATTATATGACTACTAATATATCCAAAATGAGTTAGTAGCAAAATAATACTTGACAAAGTATTGAAACTATACTATTATGCATATATAGTTAGTAGTCATATTATACTAACAAAACAATACGTTTTTATAAGGCATAAAACGCCGGAAAGGAGGATGTTATGGGAATACGGTTTAGAAAGTTTCAACCAAATGATTATGTAATGGTGATTAAGGATGGAGATGTAGTTAAGAGGGGCTTAGGCTTGTCAGTCCTTTACAGCAGCATGAGAACCAATATATTGGTTGTACCTGCTACAGCATTTGACGGAGCATTTGCTTTTGATGAATTGGTTACTTCTGATTTTCAAACTGTATGTGTACAGGGAGCTACTACATACATGATAAGTAATTATGATCAGGCAATTAAGATGGCGGATTTTGCATTTGATTCCGGAAAATATGAAAGACAATACGCTGCAATGAATGTATTAAATAAAAGAATTAATAACATAATCAAGGCAATTGTCATAAGAGAAGTAGGTAAGAGGGATGTTAGGACCATAATAACTCTTGCGGATGAAATGGCTATGCTTATATCAAACGGTCTCAGTGAGGATGAAACGATAAAAAGCCTCGGCATCAGAGTTATAGCGGTTAATGTGCTTGGAATAACTGCTAAGCCTGAAACAAGAAAGGCACTTGAGGCAGCTGCCAGAGAGCAGATACTTAAGGAACAGGATGATGCTATCTACTTAAGAAGAAATGCAGCGATTGAGCAGGAGAGGATAATAAAAGAAAACGAGCTCAATACGGAGATAAAGGTTGCTGAAAAGGAAAAAGAAAAAAATGAAAAAAAGCAGGAAATGAAGCTGAGTATCCAAAGACACGAACTTGCCATGGAGAAGGAAAAGAAGGAAAAGGAGCATGAGATAAAAAGTGTAGCTCTTGAGGGTGAGCTTGAGCTTGATGAGATGGCCGCAGCAAGGAAGATAAAGATTAAGCAGCAGGAGATGGAGGAGAAAATTAAGCTTGAGGAAAGGAACAAGGAATACGTTGCACTTGAGGTTGAAAATGAGAGATGTAAGGCTGAAGAAAAGGCGTATGCTGTAGCTGCTATGATGAAAGCATATGAAAATGTAAATGTTGCATTGATTGAAGCCTGTGCGCTTGCTCAAATGGATCCAACTACTCTTATGGCTAAAGCGTTTATGGAGCTTGGTGAAAATGCCGGAAAAATAGGAACTCTTAATATGACTCCGGATTTGCTTGAGACT
>JAFUEG010000082.1 GCA_017464045.1 Lachnospiraceae bacterium | reverse complement strand
TTTTTTGAATTGATAACCGCATACAATGTTAAAACAATATATCTCTGAAACACAAAATCGGTTCATTCCTTTCGAAGTCCCAGCTATGGTAGGAATCTCCGTGGCATCTGTCCTTTTCACCACAGTCCTGACATTTTGTGCATCTATCGCTCAGGTCGATTCTGAATTCCTTAAATTCATTTTCCCAGACATCCTTAAATCTGTCCTTTAATATATTTCCCTGCACCAGCTCCGGTCTTCTCTCGATATCAAGGCATGCTATTATGTCTCCATTTGCGGTTATGCTTGCAACATAAAGACCTGCCGAGCATATGAAGTACCAATCCCTTATCTCATGCTCGTAGTCCATGCCGAGATAATGGCTGCAGCCGTATTCCACAGGCTCTCCCGCCATCCTCTTGTTTCTGATAAATTCCATCAGATACCGATAATCCTCATTGGTTAGTATTAGCTCCGGATGAAGCTTTGCCCTTCCCATAGGCTCAATATTTATTACTCTCCAGGAATCGATGTCCATCTTGTCAAATATTTCGTAAAGCGCATCCAACTCGCCTATATTCTGATGTGTAACCACGGTAGTAACCTGAATGGCTTTGAACTTGCCAACATTTATAAGATTTTGGATACCCTCCATAGCCTTCCTGTAGCCGCCCGGAGTCTGTCTGAAAGCATCATGCGTTTCCTCCAAGCCGTCTATGCTGACGGATATGGTACTCATACCGGCCTCGTAAAGCTTGTTCGCCACTTCAGGTGTTATAAATGTACCGTTACTCGTCATTCCCCACTTAAACCCAAGCATATGAGCATAGCCCATAATCTCAAAAAAGTCTTTTCTAAGAAGCGGTTCTCCACCGGTTATGCAGAGCATAAATCCCTTGGTACCAAAATCTTCCTTTACCTCATCCAAAAAAGCTTTGTACTGCTCTAAGGTTAGTTCCTCACTTTTAACATCACCGCATGAGCTTCCGCAATGAAGACACCGCTCATTACACCTAAGTGTAAGCTCCAGAAACAGATTCTTTAGTAACGGCTTTTTCTTGAGTCCTTCCCTGTACTCGGCAAGCTGCTCCATATGCTTATATTTTGTATCAACATTTAACATGCAAATTACCCCGCACAATCCTCAGGTATATTTTCGCCCAACAGATCACTTTCTTCACAATCCTCAGGTATATTTTTGCCCGACAGATCACTTTCTTCACAATCCTCAGGTATTTTTACCCGACAGATTTCCCTACTCAAAATCCTCAGGCGGTCCGTACACATCCTCCGGTACATCATCTTCCGGATTATAAGTCTCGGTCGTTGTTTCCTCCACAGTAGTATCATCGTCAAATCCAGGAGGCCCATACACAGTAGACGGAATCTCTGTGTCAGTCTCATATATCTCGGCAGTCGTCTCGTCTGTAGTTTTATTCTCCGTTGTTTTATCATTTTTCTGCGACCTGCAGCTTGTAAATCCGGCCAGAAATACACCACTGGTCAAAGCTGCCGCTATCAGTTTTGTTTTGGTTGTTTTCTTCATACATTTTACCTCTTATCCAACATATACTAGTATGCGTTTACAAATCCATACGGAACCTCATCAATAATATTTCCCGCTTTATCATAAAGTCTGAATAAAGTCAGATAATATCCATACTCCGGCTGCCATATTGTCCACATGGTCTTTCCATCGGAAGGTGTTGCACCTGCCGCAAGAGTTATCTTTCCTGTGGCATGTACCCACGGAGTAGGTGAGCCTGCTGCAAGTAAACTTAAATCCATAACAAACATCTCATATTGATATTCCTGATTAGGATTATCGTATGACTCAAATCCTATAAGGTATCCTCCGTCCTCATATGGCATCTGACAAATTTCCTTAATCATCTTATAGTTCACCCCAAACGGAACTGTTTTCAATGACTTATCCTCATTCCCAACTACTCTTACATAACCTACAATTATATAATCACCTGCCCTGTCAGGCTGCCAGCTTAGATATTGATTATTTTTAGTCCATGGACTTATCTCAAACCAGACGTTCGGATCACTTTCCTCACATGCAACCCATTTGTATTCGAGTACATCAGATTCATCACTCTTAACCGCATCCATAGCAACTACAATTGAAGGATTGACCTGTGCAACATATACATCTGCCGAATTGATCATTCCTGTTGATGTAGAAGCTGATGTCGGCTGATTTGAAAAAGTATTAGAATCTGTTTCCATAAGTTTATAGTCCGCGCTGATTGTAACTGTTGTTTTTCCATCACTTACATCTGCAGACGCTGTATATTCCCCCGCTTTAACAGGTACACTCGTACTCTTTTTATAATCAGTATTGCCGCGTCCGGTATAATATATAGAACCAACTGTTATTTCATCAGGAAAGCCATCTTCTTTTTCTATATATGCCTCTGCAGCCGTACTGTTCAAATCCTTTACATCAATTTTGATATACACTCTGTATGATGTGGTTGTATTATTGTATTTATTGTACGGGCAATAATCTGCATTGCATTGTACTATTGCCATATAATTGTTTGATGAAACGGAAAAATCATGCACATGTTCCAGTTCCGATATTTTTATCTCATACGGTTCACTTGCATAATCAGTAAATGCCGCCTCATTGATATCAGCAGTTTCATTATTATCTGTATTTACATCCTCTGCTATAATGTAAATGTGATAATTACCTTTGAGTATATCTTCTGCATAAGCGTCCGGCAAAGTAAATGTTCCCGTACCGGTCTCGCTAAAGCTGTCAATCGATAGCTTCATATATCCGCCATCTAAAATTTTAGCTTCAACATTCGTATACGGCTTATCAGTTAAAAGCACCGAAACCTGTGTTGCCGATATACCGTTCGAACTGTCATTGGTTATAGCATACGGAATTGTTATAGTATTACCGTTTCTTGAAGCCTTTTTTCCGTTTTGAAGTCCGATTTGCAAGTTATTGTCTAACAGTGTCAACTTATATTCTGCACCTATCGTACCCGCTTCACCTGATACAACCGAGGTAAATAAAACATTGGAAAGGTCTACATTAAATGCCGGACTTACACCCATTGAAGGACACACACCGGATTCTAATTTTACAGGGAAACCGGCAAATTTACCATCAAAATCAGTAATTGCAGAATAATCATCATACGACAAAAACGGAGAACGAACCCACCATGCCTCTTCAGTATCTTCATCATACTTCAGACGGGTATCACTTGCTTCATTTACAGATTTATAACCGTATGAAGCATTTGATGCTTCTCCGACATCAAGCACAAACACCTTATCATTATTTAACGCTGCATAACCCATATGTTCTGCCGCACTTGTTCCATCTCCGTAAGCTCTTTCCGTCTTTCTGCTTGAGGATATATTTTCTTTTTCAACAGCGGTAAAAACCCCCTCTTTTTCAAGAAATCCATTACCATTAAGACTCTTTTTTAAATAGCTTTTGCTCCAGTCGTTTTCCTTTCCGCCTTCCGAACTCACTGATTCATCATAAAACTTTTCGGAAAAGAGGACACTGTCGCAATCAAGCAGCATGGTTCTTCCGCCAAAATCAGATGTACCATTGGCAAGAACCCTGTACTTTACAGGTTTTGCAGTATTATCACCCTCTGCGTAAGCTCCATAATAAACATAATTTCCTGTCCATTCCGTAACGGTATCACCATTTACGGGATTATCTATCGCCTCTGTTCCGAGGCAGGCAATAGTTTTATCTTCTTCACTGACGTTAGCCGCAAATGTATCCGAAGCAGCAGGAATGAACATTATACTCATTACGGCTGTCAGCAAAACAGCTGTAAAACGATTTTTAAACTTTTTCATATATAACTCACCCTCTGTTTTTATTAATTCACATTAATGATGGAACAATCTGATACCTGTAAATGCCATTACCATATCGTAGTTATCAGCACACTCTATTACAAGGTCATCTCTTACTGAGCCGCCCGGCTGAGCGATATACTTAACGCCGCTCTTCTTAGCTCTTTCAATATTATCTGAAAATGGGAAAAATGCATCAGATCCGAGTGTTACATCCTGATTTTGATCCAGCCATGCACGCTTAGCCTCTCTTGTAAACACTTCAGGCTTAACCTTAAATCTCTTCTGCCATTCACCCTCACGAAGAACATCCTCGTACTCATCACCCATATAAACATCGATTGCATTGTCCCTGTCTGCACGTCCGAGTGAATCGATAAACTGTAATCCAAGCACCTGAGGTGACTGACGCAAGAACCAGTTATCAGCCTTCTGTCCTGCAAGTCTTGTACAGTGAATTCTTGACTGCTGTCCCGCACCGATACCGATTGCCTGACCGTTCTTTACATAGCAGACTGAGTTTGACTGAGTATACTTTAAAATGATAAGCGAAATCTTCATATCGATAAGTGGCCAGTCAGGTATCTCTTTATTTTTTGTAACTAT
>JAFUEG010000081.1 GCA_017464045.1 Lachnospiraceae bacterium | reverse complement strand
TGCCAAGCATCATATTGCCGTAAGGTGTTCTCTTTGGCAGATATACACGGCACAGAACCATTCCGATTATACAAGCTATGCCAACCATATATCCTATAAAATACCACTTATCCTGTAAAAGTGCAGGAAGCACTGTTGCTAACCAAGGTATACCGCCAAAGCCCAGCCCCCATATCAGACCAAATATTTTCGATGCCCATGGTGAATTCTTCGGTTTTCCGTTTACATATACAGTGTTGTTTTTTTCAAACAACATGCTAAACATTACCGTAAAACCAATTCCCGGAAAGATAATTGCAAAAGGAAGCATTTCTGTCATACCGTATGTAGTAATCGGAGGTATGGTTATCAGTATAAATGCTGCTATAATCATAAGTGTAATAAATACAGACTTCTTCGATGCTCTTTTTTCAAATATCTTATATGTATTTTCCTTGTCATTCATATTTTTAAGAATCTTATTCACAGTCCTGTAGAAGCTGTCATAAAGGTCCGTAGAGGTAACCTCTATTCGTTCACTCTCATCATAAGCTTCTCCATTCTTTAAGAGTATTCCCTTACCATAATTCATTTTAAAAAGACCGTTCAAAAAGGTTCTCTCATTTACATTATTTCCGTCATAATCCTTAAGCTTCGTAATCCTAAAGCCTGTTTTCTTCGAGAGGAAATTCTTTTCCTCAAATTCCGATATCTTAATATATCCTTGATTCGCCAGATATATAAGCAGAGAAACGACATCCTGATTATCTGCTTTTCCTTTATATAAAAAGCCTACCTCAAGACTGTTAAAGCCCTCCGGCGGATAAAACTCAACAGTTTCAATAACCTTATCATCACGTCCGAATATAAACCATATAAGTATGGAAATGATTAATAATGCAATTGGAATTGCAAACATTATATAATCTCTTACATTTATATCAAGTCCTGCTCCGACAAAATATCCCTCCGGCAGTTCACACCTTACAGTAAGAGCCTGCGTAGCCTCAAGAATTCCGTTATAGCTTCCTGTTATAACATTTCCGTCAACCGAATAAACAATCCCGCTGCTATCGGTACTACCCTCATAACCTGCTGAAAAGCCAAGCTTACTTGCATCAAAATCCTTAGGCATTGTAATGGTAAAGGATACATTTCCGATAACCGTATCCAACCATTCAGGACCTATGATATTATAATAAAGCTCATCATAATCCTTCATAGGATCCTTACCGAGATTGTAGGTATAGCTTATTGAATAATACTGTGCACCTGTAACCGTTACATTAGGCGAGCCTATCTTAAGCTTTAAAGAATTATTTTCTCTTTGCTTTTCAAATTCATTATTAACCTTTATATTGGTGATTTGAGTACGATTTTTAGATGTAGTGCCATCTTGTCTCACAACTGTATTTTTAAGAGGAATTGTTCTGTATATTCCATGCTTTGGAACATTAAAATAAACAACCAACGTCTCCGTAATATCCAGACGGTTGTTTTCATTAACAACGATGTCAACATAATACCTGTCTATAACATAATCATACCATTCATAATCAGGATTTTCGCTTGGTGTATAGTTTTCATATCCTATAACACCCTCATCAGACTCGTCATCTTCCGAAACAAAAGCGGTATAATTATTTTGATTAAGCAAACTGCTCTCATAATCCTTATTATTAGCTGCATATGAATTGGTATATGTAAAAGAAATGCAAATAAAAAATGCAATCAGAAATGCCGATAAAAGCCTTTTTACTTTTATATTACACCTCATAATAACCTCCCCATTTTATATAAAAACATATTATAGTCTCAAAAACATCTTAACATATATCTATCCCCATATCCTCTTACTAAATATCTATCCCCATATCCTCTTACTAAATATCTATCCCCACATCATTTCTTTCAAAGCCCTCTGCCTCAAACATCTGCTTTGAACTATATCCGAAAAGCTTTGCAAATATATTGCCCGGAAAGGTTTCCGTCTTATTGTTAAAAAGTCTTACAACTCCGTTATAATATTTTCTGGAATTTGCAATCTCATCCTCCACCTTAAAAAGTTTATTGCTTAAATCTATAAAATTCTCACTAGACTTAAGCTCAGGATAACCTTCGGCAACTGCCATCATCTTATTAATACCCTTTGAAAGCTCGACATTTGCCTTTATCTTATCAGCCTCAGTCATACTTTCGTAAGAACCGTTTCTTAAGCTTACTATACTCTCCAAAGTTGACTTTTCATGTGAAGCATATGCCTTAACCACTTCCACCAGCTTTGGAATCATATTCCAACGCTTTACGAGATAGACATCCATGGTTGAAAACGCTTCATTTACTTTGTTATCAAGCTTAACAAAGCTGTTATACATGGCAATTATTAAAACAACTAAAACTACAATAATTACTATAACAATTCCAATCCACATGCGTCATTCCTCCCCTTGAGTATCACTTATTTCTTCTGAAATCGCTTCATCTACTATATCAGACATTCCTTTTAATTTTCGTCTGATAGCAATATAAATTATAGCTATAATTATTTCCATAATTATACCGGTTGCAAGTAAGCCACCCCAGCCGGAAGCCATAAGATTTTCATTTGGATATTCCGGATTATACTTAACCTTTGCTGTCTTTTTATAGCTGTTTTTCGAACCTTCTTTATCAGGCGAAGCTGTATATGTTACTCCATCAACCTCAAACTCATATATAGCTTTATAGTATTCCTTACCTTCACCATCTCTTTTTATAACATAGTCAACAAGTTTTGCATCTGTTTCATCATAGTTTTTTGATACTTTAATATTGGAAATAATAGAATAAAGACTTACCCCTATAAATGCCAGACCCGCCAGTATCCATGGAATCAAAATTATAGAAATAATGACATTTGATAAACAACCTATGCCTTTCTTTCTTTTATTTATATAATCTAATCCATTTACCAGATTTTGTCTTTCGATATACTTTGGATTTTCACCTGATTCGAATTTAGAGAGGTCTTCCTCTTCAGGATGAAGCACGGAACCGCATACCTCACATTTTATATTAGTATTTTTGTTTTCACTTCCACAAGACGGACATTTCATAAAAATCACCCCCATAATAGGTATTTTATCCTATTATGAGGGCAATTTCAACCATTTCAAAATCAGGATACGTTTGTAACAAGGAAACGGATCACATTAATAGATTTACATCATTATATCACGTCAAACTTCTGCTATAGTAATAATTAAAACGGCAACACTTGCGATCAAAAAAAGAAAATTTAATATAATAGCTAAAACTGCTTTTTTTCGTGCTGTTGTCTTTAATGCAACCAATGCATATCCCATAGACATTTTACAACCTACAAACAAAAAAAGCACTCCCGAAAGCAGCAGAATTCCACATTCGGTACTCGGATTCGGATAAGAAAACATATTTTCTCCCAAATAAACTTCCAAAACTCTTCTTATGCCCCAAATTAATGCAGCTGTACCCAAAAATCCTACCGCACAGTAATCCAATGCTCTTTTTCCACATTCTTGCTTTCTTTGCAGACATAATTCACTCCAATATTC
>JAFUEG010000080.1 GCA_017464045.1 Lachnospiraceae bacterium | reverse complement strand
GGTCTCTTATAACAAATGCAGATGGTCTGGATGAAAATGTTTTAGGTCTTGCTTGTGATCCGAATAATGAATATTCGGTACCTTATTTCTATGGTAATGTTGGAATCCTTTATGATAAGACTGTAGTCGATGAGGCTGATTTAAAGGATGGCTGGGAGATTCTTAGAAATGAGAAGTATAAGGGTAAGCTTTATATGTATGATTCTGAGAGAGATTCTTTCATGATAGCTTTAAAGGCACTTGGATATTCTATGAATACAACTGACAAGAAGGAAATCGATGAAGCTTACGAATGGCTTGCTAATCAGAGAGATACCATGGATCCTGTTTATGCAGGTGATGATGTCATCGATAATATGATTTCAGGAAATAAGGCTATGGCTATAGTTTATTCGGGTGATGCAACTTATATTATGTCTGAAAATGAGAATCTTGCATTTTTTGCTCCGGAAGAGGGAACTAATATATGGAATGACGCTATGATTATAACCAAGGATTGTACTGATACACAGCTTGCACATGAGTTTATCAATTTTATGCTTGAGCCTGAAAACGCATATGCCAACACAGCAGAGGTCGGTTATACTTCGCCGGTTATACAAGCACGAGACAAGGCGGCAGCAGATGACTATGCAGACATCGATGCATATATACCTGATATGACACGCTCTAACGATGAAGTATTCAGATATCAGGATTCAGAGACCAAAGCATACTTCGCAGAGCTATGGACTAAGATTAAGGCTGCAAATTAGGGCGTTTGATGGCACTGATACAGCCGGTAAATATAAGGACAGATTGTTTTTTTGAACAGCCTTGAATAACAAAATAAGTACTTATCAAAGCTCGCTTGCGCTAACGCTGTTGATAAGTACTTTTTTGGTTATTCAAGGCTGCTTTTTTGTTTATGACTGTCCTTATATACAGGCTGTATCCTGCAATCAAACGACATGCTGCGCATGTCGGATTTTTCTGTTTATATACAGTCTTTATTGCTTAAAAGATTTAAAATGAGTCAATAAAAACTGTTTCAAAAAGTTTATTCTTTCTTTAGGAAGGTGAGCAGTTCGTCTGTTGAGAATATATACTTGGTATGGCAGAAGTCACATACTACTTCGATAGGCTGGTTGTCTTCTATCATGGATGCGATTTCTTTTTTACCGAGACTTATTACTGCGGCCTCTACACGTTCCTTGCTACAGTCACATACGTAAGCGCAAGGTATGGTATCGGTGACTTCGATATCGTGGTCATCAAATATTTTACCGATTATTTCCTCTATGGTAAGTCCTTCTTCAAGAAGTTTTGTAAACGAAAAATTTTTGAGTTTTTCTTCGAGCATGGATATAGTACTTTCCTCTGCAAATGGCATAAGCTGGATGATGAAGCCGCCTGCGGTTTTCACAGAGGTATCGTCATTTAAGGTTACACCAAGTGCAACTGATGAAGGTATCTGTTCACTGGTTACAAAGTAATATGTCAAATCCTCGGCTATCTCACTGGATACAAGATGAGTCTGACCGATATACGGTTCTTTAAGTCCAATGTCTTTTATAACGCTCATTACACCAAGGTCAACGGCTTTGGCAACATCCTTTGCGGGAAGCATTACATCCGGTTCGCTTACATATCCCTTTACCTCGCCTTTGGTGTTGGCTGTAACTAAAAGCCCTTTTATCGGACCCTGGCACTGTATTCTTATGGTAAGCTTGTCATCATCATTTTTACACATGGCGCCCATCATTACAGCACCCATAAGAAGTCTTCCGAGTGCATTGGTAACAACCGGGCTTGTATTATGTGTGATTCTCGCTTTTTCAACTGTATCTGTTGCAAGGCAGGCAAAAAATCTTACCTGATTATTTGCCGCCATTCCTCTTATAATATAGTCTGACATGTTTTTTCTCCTGATTTAAATTTTTTTATATCATGTTTCTTTTTATATTTTATTTCTTATTATTCTTTATTAATTTAATATGTATTTTAGGGCAATTAATTATAAAATTATTTACCTTTTTCTCTTGCGATGATATATATTCTTTCACAGTTATCATCCGCAGGATTTTTTGTAAATGCATCGTAAGCAGCTACATTTTCCAGTCCTGATGCGTTTATTAATTCTTTTATTTTGGCCAAGGTATATCCTTTTTGTAAATGTAATTCCTCATACTTTCTGTACAGATTGTCATTGTCGGAATTTATATCAGTTTTTCTTATATTTGGGTTTGCCGAATTATTGTTTGCATTTTCTTTGATAAAGATACTGAGGCTAAGCTCATTTATATCATTTTCGGCATCATAATAATTATCCCATATAAAGCTTATATCATCTCTATCCTCAGCTATGGTTGCATCGGCAACCACATCCCTGTAATAATGTCCGGTATTGAAGTCAAATATAAATATTCCTTTAGGGTCAAGGTAATTGTTTACAAGCTTGAATACCGTAAGCAGGTCATCGTCCTCGATTATATAATTGATGCTGTCACATATGCTTATGCAGGCAGCTACCGTACCGTATAATTCGAATTCGCGCATATCCTGACAAAGATACAATGAGGAAGAATCATTTTCCGTTTTCTTTTCATTTGCGATATCCAGCATGGATTCTGAATTATCTATACCAATCATATCGTAGCCTGACATTGCAAGACGTTCGGTTATATTGCCCGTGCCACAGCCAAGCTCGGCTATGATTCCATCATTTATGCCATATTCAGTTAATAGTCAGTGCAGGTATGAAAACCATTCATCATACGGAATATTGTCCATAAGACGGTCATATACGGCTGCAAAATCGGAATATGCCTCGTTCATATTTTTCTCCTTGAATAACTCGACTGTCAAATTAAGTATGCAGTTAATTATATATTAAGAAGCCGATTTGTTAACTCACCATCAATTTGTGAAATCAGTGCACTCGTAATTTTGATATTCGCACGAAAACGATAAACTCACTTCGTTCAAACATATCGTTTTCTGAGCGAATATCTTCAATCACTCGTTTCTGATTTTACACAAATTGGGCGAAATGTTAACGAAATCGGCTTTTAATATACATTAACTGCCATAATGCTTAATTTGACAGTCTGATTTTCACTATATGGATTATAAGTGAAATTATACTTTATTGCAATATATTGAGTGAAAGAATAATGAAATAAGGTATAGAGAACAATGATTTAATGTATAAAGAGTAATTAGAAAAATTAGAACGTTATGTGAAATGTATGGTGGGAAAATTATTGTAATAAAAGGGTGGTTATATTATAATAACTATATGTTTTTATTGTTATAAGAGGTGGGTTGGTGTATGAAATGATATATGTTTTTAAGGAGGTACATTATGGGAGAAATAAGCTTTGAAACATCGAGTCCGATTTTTTACTGTGCGGTTGATTACAGCAACGCTACTGTTGAGGTCGCTGCAAAAGGAACAATTTTTACAGAGGATGTGGAGGATGAACAAAAGGAGTACATCAGGCAGAGAGTACTTTATTATCTTAATTTTGAGATTACAAAATTGAGTGGAAATGTTCCGGTGGAGGGACTTGCTGAAAAGAAGGACGAGCTTGCACAGAACATCATAAATCAGCTGGCTGCGGAGCAGATATCCGTTAATCTTATAATTGAGGATATAGGTGCTACTGCATCATCCATAGAACCTGTTGCACATTTAAAAAAAGAGATTAATAACGGACAGGCAAATTCGATGTCCTTTACCGGTGTTGTTATGTCGCCGGGTGCGGCAAATATGATTGGTAATATCTTTTCAGGACAGTAAAAAATACATAAAAAGGAGCAGACAAAATGGCTAAAGAAACTATAGACAAGAAACTGACAGTAGCAGGATATAAGGGTATTTCATCAGAAAATCTGGAAAGCTTTTCAAAGGATTTCAATAAGGATCGCGCAAATCTCATAGCAGCAAATGCGGCAGTAAAAAGCGGCGTGCTTGAAGCAGCAGCGGATTATGGCAGAATAGGTGAGCTTCCTATGAGCTTTTCCATTGATTTAAAGCAGGGAAAGATTACGAATCAAAAGGCAAGCGGACGATGCTGGCTTTTTTCTGCGTTAAATACCATGCGTTTTGAGATAATACATAAGTATAATCTGGACAATTTTGAATTGTCGCAGAATTATCTTTTCTTTTATGATAAATTGGAAAAGGCTAATTTTTACCTTGAAAGTATATTAAAGACCTTGGATGAACCCGTGGATGGCAGACTTTATTCATTTATTAATTCAGCACCTTTGGGTGATGGCGGTCAATGGGATATGTTTGCCAATCTTGTAGAAAAGTATGGTGTTGTTCCAAAGGAAAATTATGATGATGCGGCAAGCTCCACAAGCTCAAGGTGGTTCGACCAGTATCTTACAACAAAGCTTAGAGAGGATGCATATAAATTAAGGACTCTTTCAAAAGAGGGTAAGAAGAAGTCTGAGCTTGAAAAGGAAAAGACAAAAATGATTTCAGAGTTTTATCGTATGCTTTGTATCTCTTTAGGTGAGCCGCCTAAAAAGATAGATTTCACACTTCGTGATAAGGACGGCAAGGTATATCAGGACTTTGGAATTACTCCAAAGGAATTTTATAAAAAGTATGTAGGTATGAAGCTTACGGATTATGTGAGTATAATAAATGCACCTACTGGGGACAAGCCGTTTGGAAAGCTGTATACGGTTAAATTTTTAGGAAATGTAGCTGAGGGTAAGCCGATTACATATCTTAACCTTAAAATGAAGGAGATTAAGAAGGCTGTTATTGCACAGCTTAAGGATGGACATCCTGTATGGTTTGGCTCGGACTGCAGCAAGTATTCACTTCGAAAGGAAGGAGTATTTGATAAGAAGGCTGCCAATCTCGAACAGCTTTATGATGTGAAATTTGGCATGGATAAGAGCGAGAGCCTTATCTATGGTGACAGTGCCATGAATCATGCCATGGTTATACTCGGTGTAAATATAAATGAAGCCGGAAAGCCGGACAGATGGCGTATAGAAAACAGCTGGGGCAAGGATGCAGGAAAAGATGGATATTATGTGGCATCCGATGAGTGGTTTGATGACTATGTATATCAGGTGGTTGTAAATAAAAAATATCTGAGCAAGGATACAAAAGAGCTTTTAAACCAGCCGCTTATAGAACTTGAGCCTTGGGATCCTTTTGGAACGTTGGCTTAGTTCGTCATTTTTTCTTAGAGATGGTTATATAGGATATATTTTATGATGTACGCATAGCTCGCTGTCGCTCACGCTATGCTTAACATTAAAAATATATCCTATATAACCATCTCATAGGAAACACCGTTGATATAAGAATAAATTGAGAAACAAGATTTAGGAGGAAAAAGTATGACAGATGTTAAATTTGGAACATTAGAGCCTATTAGGTATATGGCTCCTGATTTTGACAACACGATGGTTTCATATAAGGTGTATGGAACAATATTAATTGAACAAGATGTAGAGGACGCATTTAAAGAGAGGATTAAAAGCGAAGTCTTGTCGATGATTCCTATAGTGTTCTCCGAATTTCATGCAAGAGAAGTAAAATGTCTGGAGCTTCCTGCTATGTGCTCTGAGATGAGTAAGAAATTGACTGAAAGACTTAGGGAGATTGGCCGCAAGTGTAATGTCAACGTTGGCGGTGTAGTAATGGATGAAGAATCCAAGAAGATAATCGAAGAAAAACAAAGAGCAAAAATTATTGCAGATAATCCTGCCATAGCACAGGTGGAGCAGATAAGAGCTATGCAGGCAGCAGGAACTGTAAATCGTCCGAAATTCTGTCCGAATTGCGGTACACCGGTTGGACCGACAGGT
>JAFUEG010000079.1 GCA_017464045.1 Lachnospiraceae bacterium | reverse complement strand
ATTTGTAAGATAAAGCTTTGCAAACTCAATCTGTCTTGGAGGATTAGGATATTCAAGCTCATTTACAACCCATTCATATAACGGTCTATGGTCCTCAAACTCAAGTGTACATATAGAATGAGTTATACCCTCTATAGCATCCTCTATCGGATGAGCAAAATCATACATAGGATAAATACACCATTTATCACCTGTGTTATGATGAGTCATGCGGGCAATTCTGTAGATAACAGGATCTCGCATATTAATATTGGGAGATGCCATATCAATCTTGGCGCGAAGCACCTTAGAACCGTCCGGAAATTCACCGTTTTTCATGCGCTCAAACAGGTCAAGATTTTCCTCTATACTTCTGTCTCTGTAAGGGCTGTTCTTTCCGGGATTTTTAAAATCGCCTCTGTACTCCTTTATCTCATCTGCAGTAAGATCGCAAACAAATGCCTTACCCTTTTTTATAAGCTTTACAGCCGCCTCATACATATCATCAAAATAATCTGATGCAAAGCGTACTGTATCTCCGAAATCAGCTCCAAGCCACTTAATATCATCTATTATAGACTGAACAAATTCAGTCTTTTCCTTTGTCGGATTGGTATCATCAAATCTAAAATTAAACCTTCCGTTATATTCTTTAGCAAGACCATAATTTAAAAGAATTGACTTGGCATGTCCGATATGAAGATAACCGTTTGGCTCCGGTGGAAACCTTGTTACAACCTCATTGTATCTTCCTTCTTTTAAATCCTTATCAATTTCCTGCTCTATAAAATTTCTTGAAATTACTTCGCCTTCCATAACTGCCTCCTAATTATAATAAACCAATCTTTATAATAACATTAAACCTACATAACGTCAATTTATTTAATAAAGTGAATTATAGGGACAGACAAGTGTGTCATGGGCGTGAGTTTTGTCACGCATGAGTAAAAACAAAGAACACCCAAAAGTTACTAAGCAAAGCGTGAGTAAAATAAGGCTTTGCGTGTAACTGTTTTGGTGTTCTCGATTTTTATACCATCATATTTGATGTGACAAGACTCACGTCCTATGACACACTTTAATTATTCATCAGAATCATCTGAAAAAGCACTGTCTTTTTCGGCATCATAACCATTTTTTATCTTTTCATTGATAGCTTCTGATTGCTTTGCATAATCATTTTCATAATCTTTTCTAAGCTCTTCATCCTCTTTAACTTCAGTATCAGATTTCGAAAAATCAAATTTTATGGTTTCTATCTCTTCCATTTCCGTTACTTCATTTATTTGTGTGTCCGTTTGGGTGTCTTTTTCTTTTTCAGTCTCAACTATATTTTTGTCATTTTCTTTTTCCGAACTGCTATCGGATTTATCTTCTGAAATTACTTCTTTCTTTTCCGGTTTTTTGAAACTCATTATCTGAATGTTTCTATCCTCTACAGTTTTATCATCCTGCATATTAGATAAATCAAAGCTGGCAGGAATACTATGACTTATTTCTCTATCTTCTTCATACGCTCTTCTTGCCTCTTCATATGCCATTTCTTCTGTTAGTTCATTATTTTCAATACGATTTTCAGCAGACTCATCCAACAAACCGTCTGTATCCGCCAAATCATTATTATTTTCTGATATATCCTTATCAGACAACTCACCGGATACTTTACTATTTTCTTCAGAAGAAAATGCTTCTTCATCTTCAAAAGCATCTTCTTCATTACCTTTAGCCTTCAGCATTGCAGAGAGTATTATAATCACTACAAGGAAGATAAATGCGAGCACACCAAATATTATTGCCATTACTCCAAGGGTCTTATTGCTAAAAAAGCCTTCCTTTTCAGAAGTTTTTTCCTCAATTATTTCCGGCTCTGCAGGAGTTGCCATAGTTTCCGTAGCAACTTCAACATCAGTCTCAACAACTTCTTTTTCAGCATATCTTAAAAATGCTTTTTCTTTTGTATCATACCAATAAAAGCCTTCATCTCCTGCTATATTGACAGCATAAACCAAATATATGTCTTTATCATTTATATCATTTGATTTATATGCGATAACCTTTTCGCCAATACCACCTATATCAATCTCTGTTTTTTCAAATCCTTCAGGTATTATTTTACCCTCAGGAGCTTCAATAATTACATATCTGTTGAACTCGGATGAATATTCTCTATAAGGAATAAAGCTTTCTTTATCCTTATCATACATAAACCACTCCTGCCTATCATCCTCATCATTTTCAACATTTGGTTTTAAACATACTAGTACTATTTTTTTATTTGGAGACTCAAATGCAAGGACCTCCCACTCCTTGTATTCTGTTTTTATCTCGCTATAACCTTCAGGTATCTCAAGATCATTACTGCTTTGAACAAAATCATAATCAATTCCATCTATTGTCGTTTTTGCGTCACCAAGCACTTCACCGGCTGCAACACTTAATGTGTAAACTTTAACTGCTCCGTTTTCAGCTGTTACAGTTATTGTTACAGTATTAGCTCCCGGCTCTATAAGACCTGCCCCACGAACCGCTGTTGCAGCATTTTCGTCCTCTGCCACAGCACTTACTACCATGCTTGTAACGTCCTCGTCAACCTGAACATAATAAGATGTAATTGATGGTGAAAATGCCGGTTCAAGAGTACCCGGAGAAATCTGAAGACTCTTTAAATTACAATTTGAAGATCTGTCATCTTCTTCAGTAGTTGTCTGTTCTTCAGTACGGTCATTTTTATCATTATTGTTATT
>JAFUEG010000078.1 GCA_017464045.1 Lachnospiraceae bacterium | reverse complement strand
TCGGTTCTTCTTGAAGAAACCATAGAAAGTCTTGATATAAAACCTGACGGAACATATGTAGACGGCACACTTGGCGGTGGTGGTCATTCGCTTGAAATATTGAAAAAACTTGGAGAAAATGGACGTCTCATAGGAATTGATCAAGACAGTGATGCTATTAAATTTGCAAGCGAGAGATTAAAAGAATACGAAGACAAGATAGATATTGTTCATAGTAATTACAGTAATATTAAAACAATTCTTTCCAATCTTGGAATTGACAAAGTAGATGGAATTTTGCTTGACTTGGGAGTCTCCTCTTATCAGCTTGATAACCCTGACAGAGGTTTTACATATCGTGAGGATACACCACTTGATATGAGGATGGATAGAGAAAGCAGTATGACTGCAAGGGATATCATAAATGACTATCCAGAGATGGAACTTTTCAAAGTTATAAGAGATTATGGAGAGGACAAGTTTGCGAAGAATATAGCCAAACATATAGTTAAGGCAAGAAGCATTAAGCCTATAGAAACTACAGGTGAATTAAATGAGATAATAAAAGCTGCCATACCTGCGAAGGTAAGGCAAAATGGCGGACATCCTTCCAAGAAAACCTTTCAGGCAATAAGGATAGAGTTAAATCATGAGCTCGATGTGTTGGAAAACACCTTAGATGATATGATTGATTTGCTTAATACAGGTGGGAGGTTAAGTGTTATAACCTTTCATTCGCTTGAAGATAGAATTGTGAAGGATATATTCAGAAGAAATATGAATCCTTGCACTTGCCCGCCGGAATTTCCGGTGTGTGTATGCGGCAAAAAATCAAAAGGAAAGGTAATTACTAAAAAACCGATAGTACCGAGCGAGAAAGAATTATCTGATAACAAAAGAGCAAAAAGTTCAAAGCTAAGAGTTTTTGAACATATTTAATATACAAACTAAGGTAACGCTTAAAATCATAGGGAGATGATAAAATGAGTGAAAGAGTAAGGGAAAGATACTATATCGAGGGAAGTACAGTAAGAAAAGTACGAGAAGTCCCGGAGAGGATTGAAAGACCGAAGCATCAACCAAATCAGAAGGTTGAGCCAAAACGTGAGAGAAAAATCACAAAAAAAGCAGACAGAGCACTTGCATTTGATTTTAGATATACGATGTTTGTTATGGCATCAATATTAATCGTCGTATGTGCATGTTTGTTCATGCTTCATATGGAATCGCAGATAAGCGAAAAGAAGAACCATATAAATAATATGGAAAATGAGCTTGAAGCTTTGGAAGATGATAATGCAGCTTTAAAGCTTTCTCTTGAAAGTATGTACAGTCTTGATGATATATATGATGTAGCTACAAATGAACTTGGAATGGTTTATGCTAAGAAAGGTCAGATTGTATATTACGAAAGTGCTAATGAGGATTATGTCAAGCAATATCAGGATGTTCCGGAATAAGTTTGGCATTGGTTTGAGGTGAAATAATTGGCTCAAAGAAAAAAGAGACATAAATTTTTATCAAGAATGAAAAAAAGACTGCTGGTAGTTATAGTTGTAGCTCTGGCAGCTTTTGTTGTGCTCATTTATAATCTCATAAAAATTAATCTTAAGGATGGTGCCGAGTATTAGCAGGAAGTACTCTCGCAGCAAAGATATACAAGTACGGTGGTCGCATACAAAAGGGGCGATATAATTGATACCAACGGTACTGTGCTTGCCACGACAAAGAAGGTATACACTCTCATTCTTGAACCTAAAAACATATTAGAGAAGGAAAAATATACAACTGCTACAACAAATGCTTTAAAAACGTACTTTGGTCTGACTGACAGTGAGATAAATGATTTTTTATCTGATTCGGATTCATATTACAAGGTTGCCAGAAAAAAAGTGGAATATGATGTAGTAAAGGAGTTTGAAGCCTTTTGTGATACCGAAGAAGGAGCGGATGTAAGGGGCGTAGTATTTGAAGAAGAATACGAGAGGGTTTACCCTAACGGTGACCTTGCCTGCCATCTGTTAGGATACACGGTAAGCGGTAATGTAGGTCAGTATGGTATAGAGCAGTATTATAATGAAGAATTAAACGGCTCAAATGGACGTGCATATACATACCTTAATGAAGATTATGGACTGACAAATACTATAGAATCTCCTATAAATGGGTATAATCTTGTCACAAGCATAGATGCTAATATTCAAAAGATTGTTCAGGAAAAGGTTAATAATTATATGGAGACAGAAGGAGCAAAAAATGTCTCCGTACTCGTTATGGATCCGAATACATGCAACATAATCGCTCTGTATAATTCACATCCGTTTGATCCAAATGACGCATATAACTTAGATGCTGTAGCATATCAATTTGAGAATATTGATCCTGATTCTCCGTATTCAAGTTTTGAAGATTTCAAACAAAATGCTACCGATGAAGATATGGTAGAAGCTCTTAATGAAGTATGGAGAAATTTTGCTGTAAGTGATGTGTTTGAACCGGGTTCGACATACAAGACATTCACTATATCGGGTGCACTTGAAGAAGAGGTTATACAGCCGACAGACACATTTTACTGTGATGGTGGAGAGCAAAAGGATATATATTATATAAAATGTCACTATGCCGAACATGGAGGACACGGTATGCTGGATGTATCCGGTGCATTGGAGAACTCATGCAATGATGCGCTGATGCAGATATCAGCTAAGGAAGGCGCAGAAAAATTCGACAAATATCAGGTGCTCTTTGGATTCGGACAAAGAACCAATGTAGATATACCGGGCGAACCTTCAGAAGAAGGACTTAGTGCAAATGTATATCATGAAGACACACTTCATGTAACCGAGCTTGCCACATCTGCATTCGGACAGGGTGTGTGTGCTTCAATGATGGAGATAGGAACTGCTTTTTGTTCGGTTATAAACGGAGGATATTTCTATCAACCAAGTGTTGTACAGCGTATAGAGGATGAAAAGGGAAATATAATCGACAATAAAGAAAATGTATTAGTAAGACGAACTATCTCAGAAGAAACATCGGAGATAATGAGAGAAGAACTTTTTCAGGTTGTAGAAAGAGGAACAGGAAAAAGAGCGTCTGTAGAAGGATACAGCATAGGTGGAAAGACCGGAACGGCTGAGAAGCTTCCTCGTGGAAACGGCAAATATCTTATATCATTCATAGGATTTGCACCTGTTGATAATCCGCAGGTTGTAGTATATGTGGTTGTTGATGAACCGAATGTTGAAGACCAATCATCAAGCGCTGCATCTTCATATCTTTTTGCGGATATTGCAACAGAGCTTTTTCCGTACCTTAATATATATAAAACCAATGATAATTATGATTTGGATTTGACTAACGCAGAGGATGAACCGACTGATTCCATATATGAAGGTGAGATACCTGAAAATGATGTGGCGGGTGGTAGTAATAATCCGTATGTAGAACAGTCCGAGACAGATCAAACGGACAATTCATCCGATTCGGAAGATACAACTGCCGAGCCGGAAGATAATACAATTGATGAAACAATATACGAAGATACTTCGGAGTACGAGAACACCGAGTGATTATTTTATTGATACAGGTTATACATTTTAAAATATAAAAATACAATTAAATAAAGAGCAAAATGGTGTGAGTGTATGAATGTTTTTACTCATCATAACAAGCTAAGGCTTTTACAGTTTATGATTATTTCATTGGTTTTACTGGCTGTTATGATAATAAGGCTTGGATATATAATGATTGTAAAGTCAAATCATTATGGTGAAGCTGCAGAGCTTATTCAGGAGAGAGAAAGAAGTATTAAAGCACCAAGAGGACTAATATATGATAGGAACGGAGTAGTTATAGCCGATAATAAAGCGGTCTGCTCCATATCGGTCATACATAGTCAGATTACAGATGAAGAAAAGGTTATAGATGTCTTATCTGACAAACTCGAATTAGATAAAGAGGACATCAGAAAAAAGGTTGAAAAGGTATCATCCAGAGAAAAGATTAAAAGTAATGTGGACAAGGAAGT
>JAFUEG010000077.1 GCA_017464045.1 Lachnospiraceae bacterium | reverse complement strand
TTGTCTTATTATTACAGCTACACGCTTACTGCCTACAAATACGTTCCAATCCTTATACATTTTCTCAAGTATTTCCTTCCTGTCATTTTTCTTAAAAGTGCCGTTAATCATACGCCTTATATTTGTTTTCGTATAAGTTTCTTTATCCGGTGTAAGCATATAAGACCTTACTGCCTTTTTTCGTTCCGGTGCAAATATCCTTAAATGCTTTTTTGTATCATCAAGCTTATACCCCAAACTTTCCATAAGAAATATAAACTCTTTATATGTATTAGCTTTTTTAATACAAAAATCTATATCTGCACGGATCCTAGAATAAGAATACTCTTTTATATTTTGATCCTTTTTTTCAGGATGATTACTTACCCATCCGCTATAGCCTTTATCTTTTGTTTCACTTTTCTTATTAACATCTATTTCTGATAACCCATACTTTTTACATATGCTATTAACTATAGGCTGTAAGTATTTTTTCCAATCATCCTTTTCATATCTGTATTTATATCCCGTAGCAAATGAAACAGAATTAAACGCTACATGAAAGTGTATATGATCCGTGTTGGTATGAACGGCGTAAACAGCTTCATATTCTTTTAAATATGTTTCACAAAACTCTTTTGCAATTCTCATTGCCAGCATAGGTGTAACCTTATCATCTTTTGCAAAAGATATCTTATAATGATAAAGAATTCTTCCTTCTGTTTTTTCATTAACTATTTTTGTTTCCATAATCTGATTTGCAGCCGTTTTTATTATATCTTCAGAAAATATTAATATGTTATGCGTTCCAACTAAAGATCCACCTTCACTTTTATCAGGATTTGCTATATATTTAAGTACTCTTATTACTGCTGCTTTTTTATTTTTCTCATCCTTTATATGCCCCAATCTAGTTATTGCCATTATAACCACCATCCCTTATTCTTAATAGCATATCCTGTAGCATAGTTCTAAAGTCAAATAGTTCTTTTCTGAACTTATCAACTATATTGATATCTGCTTTGGAAAGCATCATCATATTCGCAATATGTGCTATTTGGTTAATGTTATTTCCCATATACGAAAGCTCTCTTGACATTTTCCTTAATTCTTCATTTAAAGAAATGTATTCTCCAACCTTACTGTCCGATAATATAAGTTTTCTTATATATTCCGCTTCAGATAAATTAAGTTCTTTGCTTTTGGTTTTTGCCATTTTATCTATAACTTCATCAAACAGATAATGCTTTTCAATTGTCTTTTTCATCTTTTCACCTTCTTTCTACAAAAGAAAAAGCCACGTGATTTCTCACATGGCTTAAACCCTCTTTGACTACTTACAGTCTAACACATAGCTCATATATACGCAATTGTACAAAATTGTAAATTAATCTTTTTTTATCTGATTTTTTAATTATGCTTGTCAAAAGATAGCAAGACACGCAAAACCTGGACAGGTTTTACATCTTGTTATGGGACACCCCTAAAACCCCGTAAAATAACCCTCAACTATAATTATAATATTCTTTGGGACACCCTGTCCCAGTAAAATTTTTCACTGGGACACCCTTTTTCACGACCTGTCCCAGAAAATTTTATCTCCGGGACACCCTTTTTATTCTCTGTCCCGAGTATTTTTGCCTCTGGGACACTCTTTTATTCAGAATCATTTTTAAACCGGTACATACCTTTTCCCATGCCTTCGACTGTAACAACCACATCCATTTCTTTTAGCTTATTTATCAAATTTCTGGAAGTACGATCCGAACAATCAAGAATCTTTGTAATATATGTTGTTCCAAACACTTGATTAGCATCGATCTGATCATAAATACAATTTAGATTTTTTATTGTCGGCTCACTATATCCCTGTTGCTTATAACTCTCTGTAAATTTTTCCAAAGATATTTTAATCGGCAGCTTTTTGTCTGAATCGGCAACTTTTTCCGGCTCAATCGGCAACTTTTTAGTTGAATCGGCAATTTTTTCCGGCTCAATCGGCAACTTTTTAATTGAATCGGCAACTTTTTCTGATTCAATCGGCAACTTTTTGTATGATGCACTCATAATTGTTGTTTTAAGAATAAAAGTGTTATTATTATATATTGGATCAGGTAAACCAGCAGCTTCCAGCTCTCTACACATACGATCAACACCCTCACCATATTCTTTCACATAGCCATAATCTTTTAAAAATGCTGCAATCTTTGGATTTCTCGAAAAATGTGTGTATCTGATATTCTCTTTTTTTACCATTCCAGCAAAAGTTCCCGGACTATCAACTTCAATTCTGTCATCAAACATCTTAATTTGTATATCTGTTCCTTTTATTCCATAATCACGATGTACCGCTGCATTTACAACAACTTCGGTGCGCACAAACTCACTATATTCTTCTTCAGTAATAAAAATACCATCATGTCCTAAATATGTTTTTTCCTTCATTTGCATCTTAATATATTCCACAGCTTTTTCAACTTGAGTTAGTATCCGTCCCTCAAAAATCACATCCTTTATTACATTCATATCCTTACCAACCATTGCCTCTGTACCATCATATCGTATAAATCTTATGAATGCACGTGGAAAAAACTGTTGCGGATTCTTACCAAAAAGAAGTATAGCGGCTACTGAAACATGTTCTTCACCATCTTTGATAGTAATAAATTTCTTATTTTCCTTTAAATATTCTTCCACAGATTTATTGTAACCTATTTTATGGATATACTCTCTGACAAAATCTAAATCAATATCTTCAATGGTAGCCCCATATACCGGTTCATCTTCATAATAACGCAACCCTTTAGCATACATAAGCGTTAAACGATCTTGAAAACTCAATTTTTTACTCTTATCGCCAACTCTTAAAAAAACATCATCTGCTTGATTTGTATGCATCAATGGACTAGCCTCAATATGCATAAGAAGCACATGATCAGGCTTGCCTTCAGCGTTAATGCACTCCACCATTTCTGTAGTTGTCGGAACAGTTGGATTACAAAAATCAATCGGTGTTCTCAAAATTTCATTCAAATGCTCAATATGATTATCTACACCTTCTATACTGCGAGTTTTGTCAGTAACTCCTACTGCTATAGTTCCACCATCTGCATTTGCAAATGCACAGATAGTTCCGGAAAGATCTACAGGATTGATTTTAATGCTCTTTCGGTCAAATATTTGTTTTTCTTCCATTGCAAGAACATCTTTTATCGTCATTATTAACACTGTCCTTCCTATTTTTATATTTATATTCTAACAATACCAACACAACTTCATTTATAACATCTATAGTTATTATACACAAATACCTTAATAAAAACAAAACATTTCAGAATCAATTTTGTTTAACTCATCCATAATAATAATCATTTCTAAAATCTGATTATATATATCATCTAAATTCTGTGATAATATTTCTATTTTTTTTTGCATACTTATCATCTCCTTGAATTAATCATTTTCATCATAGGATTATATACATTAACCAGATATTCATTTACATCCTTTAAACCACATTCTTTCAATTCCTCGCTTATACTATTTTCTTCAATGATATATCCTCTTTCTACAAGTAACTCTGATATTTTTTTATATTCCCTATCTGCCGGTTCATCATTATCCAGTACAAGCGACACAGTATCTACATCCTTACACTTATTTAAAAAATTATATAACCCTTTAGGTGATAAACATCCGAGAGCAATCATATTACTTTTATCATTGGGATACATTGTCATATAACTCATCATATCAATTGGTGCTTCAAATACTAACACTTTATTACTTTTGTTATATACAGGAAATGCCTATGACTTATCTGATACTGTTACATCCTGCTTAAATGCTTTTATTGTAGATGTTCCTCTTTGAAAAGCATATACAGGCTTACCATTTTCATATGTTACAAAAACACAGTTATGCTTTTCCTTTGACTCATATAACCGTTTATCCTTTATGAATTTATTTACAACATCAACACTTATCCCCCTTGTTTTACAAAGATATGCTATAACTCTATTGTTATTATCATTTTTCTTTGGTAGGACAAAATCTTTCTTTTCTTCTTTTATATTATTACTTGGTATATCAGCTCTTACACTACATTTAGACATATCCTGAAGATATTCTACCGATTCTTTAAAACTCATAGACATATATTTTATACAAAAATCAATCGTACTTCCTCCAACATATCCATTACCATCTGATTGTGAATAGTGACAAAAACTGTTTGTCTTTGGAAATATAACAAAGCTGTCATGCTCTTTTAATATATATACTGAACCATTTTTTATAGGGGTATATCCGGCTCTTGACAC
>JAFUEG010000076.1 GCA_017464045.1 Lachnospiraceae bacterium | reverse complement strand
ATCTGAATAGTAGTCTTGAGCCCGTTTTTATGTGCAGTTTCCTGCTGAAACTTGAATATATCGAGCGACTCTGTAAGAAGAGCCTTCCTTCCTATATCCTCCGCCTTGCCATGTCCCGTAACCTTTTCGGCATACTCAGGAACCATCTCAGGACGGTGTATAATATTTACTGCAAATGTTTTTTCCATTATTATCAATCTCCTATAAGTTTTTGCCACTCAGATATTCCAGGCGGCAGGGAATTTATTATCCCTTTACAGAACCGCCGGTTACACCCTCTACATAGTATCTCTGCATGATTATGAAGAGTATTGATATAGGAATCGATACCAAAAGTCCTCCTGCACAGAATACTGAGAAGTACTGGTTAACAAGTGAACGGTTAAGCATATTGTAAAGACCTATAGCTACAGTCCAGTCGCTTGATATACCCGAGTTAAGCATAAGTTTTGCAAGTACAAAATCGCCCCAAGGTATAAGGAATGAACTTATTATCTGATATACTATAATCGGCTTACAAAGCGGAAGTACAACTTTCAAAAATATAGTAAGCTCTGAAGCGCCTTCAACTCTTGCTGCCTCTCTAAGGGATGAAGGAATTGTATCCATAAATCCTTTAACTATAAGATATCCAAGTCCTGAACCTGCCGAGTAAACTATAATCATACCAAGATGACTGTTTGTAAGTCCGATTGATTTCATAACAAAGTAAACAGCTATCATGGAAAGTACACCAGGGAACATATTTAAGATAAGTGAAAATGTCATTATCTTCTTTCTTCCCTTAAAACGCATACAACTGAATGCATAACTTACCATAAGTACAAATATAGTTGATATAATACATGTAAATATTGCTATAACAAGTGTATTCTTAAACCATGTCGTGTACTGTACAACCGAATCAGGATGTAAAAATATCTTCTTAAAGTTATTAAGTGACCATGAAGTCGGGAAGAAATGTGCCTTATTTATTCCCGGATATCCCGAGAAGGCAGTTACCACAAGCCAAAGTATCGGCACGAGCCATATCACAACAAGTATAACCAGAAAAATATGTGTAAATATTGAATCTACAATTCTTTTTGATTTTGACATTATTGATACTCCTCCTCTCTATCTCCTGCTATAAGCTTTGAGAATGATAATATAGTAAATACCGCACATATGATAAATACTATGATACCTATAACAGATGCCATCTTGTAGTTATAGTACTCATTTGTAAGTCTGAACAGCCATGTTACAAGAAGGTCAACCTCTTTAGCATTTGCATTTGCAAGTGCCTGATCCGGTGTGATATATACGTCCTGTGTCAAAAGGTAAATAACGTTGAAGTTATTAATATTCTTTACAAAGTCTGTAATAAGAGCCGGGCCTTGAATGAATAATACATACGGCATAGTTATCTTCCAGAAAATCTGCCATTTACTTGCGCCGTCTATTCTTGCACTTTCAAGCTGATCAGAAGGTATATTCATAAGTACACCGGTTGCCACCAACATCTGATAAGGTATACCAACCCAGATATTAATCATTACAATCATAAACTTAGCCCAGTGCGGATTTGTAAGAAACGGAATATAATTAAGATGTGAACTTACAAGTCCTATATGTTTCAACCAACCTGTAAGTCCGATATTGGAGCAGATTGTATTTACTATGCCCTGATCTCCAAAGAAGTTTCTTACCAAAAGAAGTGTTACGAACTGAGGTACTGCTATAGCTACTATAAACAAGCTTCTCCACATCTTAGGAAGCTTAGTTGTTTTCTTGTTTATAAGCATCGCAAGAAGTACGCCGCCTATAAAGGTTGTAAGTGTTGCAAGCACTGCCCATGTAAGTGTCCAACCAAGTATTTTTCTAAATGCATATCCGAAGTAGTTACCCATACCTTCGGTAAATAATTACTTGTAGTTTGAAAATCCTACCCAATCCAAAAGAGAATTAGGAGGGATATGATTCAGGTCGTAATTTGTAAAAGCTATTGCTATAAGAACAAATATAGGAATAACATTCATAAGAACTACACCAATTGCAGGAAGTGTTAAAAGTGTAATATGAAACTTTTTACCTATAATTGACTTTACTGTTTCTTTATTGGAATCTATGTGCTTACCAAATTTCTTCTGCTGTTGAAGTTCATAAACAGCTTTGATATTATAGATGTAAAACAATATAAAGCAAACTATTAAAAACAATGCAATTATTGAGTTAAGTAATATAAGGAATGAATTGTCATAATCATTTACTGTCTGCTGCATGGTTAACGGATCAAATACTGCCTCACGCTGAACTGTTCCAAGTGTTCCAAATTTCGCAAGGTTAGGAGCTGCATAAAAAATACACATTATTATGAATGCTATCTCAATAAGTGTAACAAATATTCCTTTAAGCCACTGACCCTTAAATGTATAACCTGCACCCATAAACAGAAGTGAACATTTGACCCCGGCATCGCCCTTTACAACTGCCTTGCCAAAATCCGCAAAGTATGTAAGCGGATTACTCTTTTTTTCTCTCATTTCCGTCCCCCTCTTTTCTTTTTTATTGATAGCAATAGCCCCATACGCCATCCGGCGGATGATGTATGAGGCTATTGTTTAGGTTAAGGTTTTTTTGTGTTTTTTCGTGAATCATTTAATTAATAAGTTACATTTATTACTTTTATTTATTACTTTTATTTATCAGCCTACTGTACAGGTGCTGTAATACCTTCTACAGCATTGTCAAGTAATGTCTGAAGATCTGTACCATCAGGATTTCCTGAGATAAGTGTAAGTCCAAGAGTATTTGCAGGCTCCCAGTAGTTGCCGCCAACTCTCTGTGGTACTGCATAGTCAGCCTGTTTTGCAAGTGCTGCAATTGCAGGATTTGACTGAACATCGCTTGAAGCTGCTGCCTTTGCATTTGCAGGGCCAAGGCTTCTTGCATTAAATCTTGCTATCTGATTTTCTTCATTTGTTAAGAACTCAGCAAGAATCATAGCCCAACCAACGTTCTTTGAATGTGAATTTACACCGACTAACTTGTATCCTGAGAATGATGCCATCTGAACCTGCTTACCTGCTACTGTATATGTAGGAAGCTTAGTTGCTGCATATCCATCACCCCATGCTGCCTTAATTGTATCTGCATTCCAAGTACCGCTTACTGCTGCTGCAATCTTTCCTTCAGTAATACCTGTAACGATATCAGCATCGCCTGCATTTAAGAATGCACTTGACTTTCCTATATCAATGATAGCCTGAGCTACATCAGTTGCACCATCAGCATTCCAAGTACATGAGTTTGTTACACCGTCATCATTTAAAGTAACATCATATCCTGCTCCTTTGAAGAATGAGTAGTTGTACCAAGCTCCTGAAACTTCCATAGCAACCTGCTTACCTGCTGCATCTGCAACTTCAAGCATCTTGTCAAGTGACTCAACATCTGATTCTGAAAATACTGATGAGTCATAGTATAAGAAGTAACCATTATCAGCTGTCATTGGGTAAGCGTAAAGCTTTCCGTTCATTGAAGCTGCCTCAACTGCACCTGCTAAAGTCTCAGCCTTTACATCATATGTATAAGTGCTTACAACCTCCTGAAGAGCACCGGCATTTACGAGTTCATTCATCTGGTCATCAGCAAATGTAAATACATCAGCTGCTGCTTCGATATCTGTTAAAACTGTATCCTTGGCATCTGCCTCTGAACAAGCACCAAGCTTAATGTCAAATGTTACATCCGGATACTGCTTAGCAAATTCATCAATAAGTCCCTGTGTAAAATCTTGATCTTCTTCTGAAGCCCATACTGTAAGAGATACAGTACCATCTGTTGCAGCTATAAGATTATTAACTGCATCTGAATTTGTACCACTGCTTGCCTGCGTAGTGTCGCTGTCTGAATCAGACTTCTGAGTCTCTGTTGCTGCAGTAGAATCTTTAGAATCATTATCATCCTTACCACAGCCTGTTAAACATCCGGCAACTAAGGTTGTTGCCATAGCTAACGCTAAAAATCTTTTTTTCATTTTTTACCTCCCTTGGGATTATATTTAATCCCTGTTTAGTTTACTTTATTTTCTTTGTTTCGAAGCCGGAGCGCAACTCTTATGCGCAACCGGTTGTTCATGATATGAACATACCACATGTTAATGTGGATGTCAACCCAATTTTTAACTTTTTTTCTTTTTTCTTTCAATCCGGTTATTATGATATATGATTGTTTATTATGATTTATAACTATTGCGTGGAACCTTTAAGTAAAACATCATAGCTCAGCAAAAGCTTATTTTGAACAGTTTTTCCGGCAATCTTATCAAACAAAACCTTACATGCTGTTGCGCCAAGTTCCTTAGGATCATAGCTAAGTGTAGTTATCGCAGGCTGGTTATTTTCAAGGACTACACTATTATAAAAGGATGCCACCTTTATATCACTTGGAATCTCAACTCCGTCTTTTTTTAATTTTGCAAGTACATTTGCGCAAATTCCATCATCCATACAAACCAGGCATTCAGCACCATTTCTTAAAGCATCATCAACCGCTCTTTCGACACTTATTGAATCATCACTTCCAACATAGATAAGCTCTTCATCCGGTTTAACCCCTTGTTCCTTCAATCCGAGCAAAAATCCGTCCCGTCTGGTACGATTAACAACATGATTGAGGCTTCCTCCGATAATAGCAATTTTCTTAACACCCTTCATAACAAGAATTGAAGTAAGTTCTTTACAAGCCCTTATATGATCGTTGTCTACCTGAGTTATATTTTTAATTTCAGTACTTCCTATTACAACAAAAGGGATTTCACTCTTTTTTAAAAATTCTACACTTAAATCATTTACAAGAGTTCTTCCAAGAATTGCCCCATCAACTTTTTTGTTTGTTATTATCCTTTTCAGCTGATTTATATTATCTTCATAAACCATAGATACGAGAATATCATAATTATAACCTCCGGTTACATCTGCTATCCCCATCATACATCTTTGGAAAAACGGCAGCTCCGTTGCAACGGAATCCGCAGGTGTTACCCAGCATATATTGTAAGTCTTTGATTGTGCAAGACCTTTTGCCATTGGATTAGGCACATAATTATTGTCATCAATATATTTCAAAACTTTTTCTCTTGTATCACTACCTATTCTTCCCTTTCCAGATATAGCTCTTGAAACAGTAGTTTTAGATATATTAAGTGCATCAGCTATATCAGTTATAGTGAGATTGTTACCAGCTACCGCCATTTTATTATTCCCCTCTTTAGATTTTTCTCTATTTACAATACAAAAAAGTTATGTTATACTTTGTGCGCAACCGATTGTTCACTTTTAGACTATCACTAGTTGCGCAAGCTGTCAAGAAGAAAATAAACTATACGATTATTTTGTTCTATAGGTAAGTAAAAAGATGTGATAAAGTGTCTGAAATCTTGTCACATAATCATGCAATGGAGGTATTTATGTATGAAGATTAATGATTTTTTATTTGGTGCAGCATACTATGAAGAGTATATGCCATACGAACGTACTGAAACAGACTTTAAGCTTATGAAAGAAGCCGGAATGAATGTTATAAGAATAGCCGAATCCACTTGGAGTACATGGGAACCCAGCGACGGAGTATTTGATTTTTCACATCTTATACATATGCTTGAGTGTGCCCAAAAATATGATTTAAAAGTTATAATAGGCACTCCAACCTATGCTATACCTTCTTGGCTTGCTAAAAAATATCCTGACATCATGGCATATGGCAAGAACGGACATGAACTATATGGTCACAGGCAGCTCTTTGATATAACCAATCCTGATTATCTGAGATATGCTGAACGTATTATAAGAAAGCTTATGGATGTTGTTAAAGATAACCCTCAGGTTATAGGTTATCAGCTTGACAACGAAACACGATCTGCAGGAGCAGCTTCACCGGCCACACAAAATCTTTTCATTGCACAGCTTATGAAAAAATATCCTGATATAGAAGATTTTAATCGTGAATTTGGTCTTGATTACTGGAGCAACCGCATATCTTCATGGGAAGATTTTCCGGATATACGCGGAACTATAAATGGTAGTCTTTCAGCCGCATATAAACGATTTTTACGTGACTGTATAACTGATTTTCTTACATGGCAGTCAAATATAGTTCGAGAATATATGCATGAAGGTCAGTTTATAACCCACAACTTTGACTACTCCTGGTGTGGATATTCAGTAGGTATACAACCTGAAGTAAACCAGTACGATGCAGCGAAGTGCATGGATATAGCCGGCTGCGATATATATCACCGTATGCAAGAATATCTGGATGGCTCTACCATAACCTTTGGAGGTGCGGTAGCACGCTCTCTAAAAAAAGACAACTATCTTGTTCTAGAAACAGAAGCACAGGGCAATGTTGAATGGCTTGCATATCCCGGTCAGCTCAGGCTTTCTGCTTACAGCCATATAGCAAACGGTGCAAGCAGCGTCATGTATTGGAACTGGCACTCCATACACAATGCCATAGAATCCTATTGGAAGGGTGTTTTAAGTCATGACCTTACTCCACATGCAACCTATGATGAGATTAAAAATTTCAGACAGGAATTTATGCCTCTTGAAAAGAAATTAAAGAATCTTAAGAAAAAAGCAAACGTGGGAATTCTTGTAGACAATGCAAGTCTCACCGGATTGGACGAATTTCCGATAAGTGATGAGCTTAATTATAATGCAATTTTAAGAGCCTTTGCTGACAGCTGTCATGAATTAAACATAGAATATGATTTATTATATAAAGCTGATTCCTTTGATAATTACAGGCTTTTGATTGTTCCCGCACTTTACTCTGCCTCAGACGAAGTATTACTTAAGATAAAAAAATATGTAAAAAACGGCGGACATCTTCTTATGAGCTTTAAGAGTGCATTTTCGGATGATGAACTTAAAATTTATCATGATGAGCAGCCTCACCTTTTAACGGAATGCATTGGCGCAACCTACGATATGTTTACCGTTCCGAAAAATGTTGATATAGAATTTGATTCCAAGATATATCCGGCAACAGAATGGATAGAACTTGTGACTCCAAAAGAAGCAGAAATATGGGCATCCTATAAGCATCAGTTCTGGGGAAATTATGCTGCCATAACACATAATAAATACGGTGACGGAACAGCTACATATATCGGATGTTATACTGAAAAATGCGCTATAAAAAAATTGCTTAAAAAACTTTCAGATGTTGCAAAGCTTCCAAAAAGCAATCTTGAATTACCTATAATCAAAAAATGCGGTGTAAACGAAGAAGGAAAAAATATCACCTTTTATTTTAACTATTCATCCGATACGCAAACTTTTACTTTAGATAGTGCCGAAGGAACAGAGCTATTAAGCAATACTCCGGTTTCAAAAGAAAGCAATATAACTCTAAAGCCTTGGGATCTCGTCATCATCGAGAGCTTGTGATGATTGGTTTTCGTCAAAATCATCCCAGCTGTTTAATCCGAAGCTATTCTGTAATTTTGAATTGTCAGACGCAATAAGAGCTTGAAGTCTCTTATTGCGTCTTTTGTTTATAACCTTTGCAAATAAGGACATAGCTATAAGCACTACAGCAACAACTATAATATAAAATTTAAAATTTCCGAATTTAAGGCGCATAGGCAACTTATAAGACGTTTCAGACAAAGAATATTTGAAATAATCATTGTCATATTTACCGCGTCTTAAATGCATAGGAAAATCCTTATCATTTTTTAAGAAATAATTATATGTAGGCATCTTACCGTTTGTATCATCCCAGGTTATATCCATGTTATACCACTTCCCATCAAGACATACCATATTCCACATATGATTTGTCTCATCCGGTCTTCCGTCTCCTCCATAACCTGTTATAACTCTTGTGGGAATGCCTGCCTGATTTAGCAGATTGTAAGCAGCGAGACTATATCCGCTGCAGACCATTTGTTTATCTTTAAAGCCATCTATATCGGTATGATTGACAAAGATAGTTTTTTTATCATACTCAAAATTCTTTATCAAATAATCATGAACATTTTGAACAGTCTCATAATCTGTATCACTTTTCAATTCATCTGCAAGTTCCTGCATCATGGAAAAATGACTTTCCATTTCCGATTTTGAATATTTAAATTTTATCAGTATTCTAAGTTTTTCGTGACTGTAATAAATATTGAGATACTCTATATAATGAGAAAGATAACATCCACTTATTAGAGGATTATTTTCATCATAGTGGAATTGATAATCCTCCATAGATATATCCATTATCGATTTAACAAGTTCATAATCAGGCACATCATAACTTGCATCAACTTCGTGATCATATATCTGATTCGAAAGCATGACATAGAAATCATCCATTGAACTTATACTTATATTTCCGGACGCATCAACATCATACGGAATAAAAGAAACAACAAAAAATACAGCAGCAAGAAAAATTACCACTGTATTTTTTATATTTAAAATCGACCTTTTATTTCCTGGCATAAGCACTCTCCAACTTTGAATATATTAATATTATAATATGTCAATGTTTGTATATATCAAGTCTGATATTTTACTTGTATCTATCAGATTACAACTAATCCATCTTAGCATTGAGAAGAGTAGCATACATATAACCATCCTCCTCGTATGTCGAAAATACTCCCGTTACAGTAATAATATCATCAACCGCAGGATAGTCATCCGGATAGCTGTAATTACCATCAAGGTTAAATTCTATACCCTGTGCACAGCACGCCGTTGCATCTTGAATTATACATGCAAAATAATTCTTACCACTTTCCTGATCAGTATAAACAGCAAACGGTCCCGACATTTTTATCGTCTTTCCCATATAACTGTCCGGATCAACCATCATATTATAAACTTCAGAATAAACCATTGTACTTGAAAGCTTAGTAAGATCCACATCTATATCAGGAGGTATAACTGTTGCCTCCCTAGGCTCATTTCCTGTTCCTACGTCCGATTGATCCTGATCTGTCTTTAATTCTGTTGTTTCATCATTTGTCAAATCTTCTTTAGTTGTATCATTTTCAGATAATATGCTGTCATTATCTGACTCGTCTTTATTATTCTCCGTCGCAGTCTCTGTTATT
>JAFUEG010000075.1 GCA_017464045.1 Lachnospiraceae bacterium | reverse complement strand
GCTCTAATGCACTTAAAACTCTGTCTTTTGTATTCATACTTTACTCCATGTGTCCATCCCTGAACATTGAGAACTTATCCATAGGGTATTGCTTTAAGTTTTCTAACACCGCCCTCTCATCTGCCTGCGAGAAAAGAGCTTCTCTTGCTCTGGTTATCTCAACCTCTGTCTTATGCTTTGACGGTCCACCTACACAGCCACCCGGACACATCATACCCTCTACGAAATTCTCTTCTAATCTATTTGCCTTAAGTAAAAGAAGTGTCTTCTTACACTCATCTCCACCGGCACATTTTTTAAGCGTTATGCCTTCGGTATCCACATCTCTTTCTTTCATACACTCTAACACGGCATTGGCAACTCCGCCTGATGCAGCGAATCTCTTGCCCCATACGGAAGCCTCCTGATAACCTTCTTCTACAGGTTTAAGCTCTATATCCTTTGAACGAAGCAATGCTCTGAACTCTCCGTAAGTCATAACATAATCAGCATTATCAGGCACGGTTTTATCATGCGACTCAGCCTTCTTAGCTATACAAGGACCTACAAATACTGTTACACAGCCAGGATGTGTAGCCTTCAGATATCTTGAAATTGCACACATAGGTGAGACAGTTGTGGACATATTCTTCTCAAACTGCTCCGGAAACTGCTTTCTCATCATATTTATAAATGCCGGACAGCAGGATGTTGTCATCTTTCTGCCTTCCTCTAATGCCTCTGCCCATTCAAGTGACTCGTAAGCGGCAGTCATATCTCCGCCCAGACCTACCTCGACCATATCCGAAAATCCCATCTTAATACGTCCGGCTTTAATCGACGCCATAGTTATATCCTTGCCGAACTGTCCCTCAGTAGCAGGGGCACACATAGCTATAACCTCTTTGCCTGCCTTTATCTCCCTGATAATATCCACCAGATAAGACTTTGAGGATATTGCACCAAACGGACACGCATGGATACAATGACCACACTGTACACATTTGCTTTCATCTATCATACAAAGGCCATTCTCGTCATATGTAATCGCTCCCGTCGGACAAGCTTTCTTACAAGGTCTCTCAAGATGTGCGATGGCTGAATAAGGACAGGCAGCAGCACATTTGCCGCACTCCTTACACTTTGATACATCTATATGTGAACGGTGATGTCCTATAGATATCGCACCGAAATTACACGAGCTCTGGCATGGCTTACCTACACACAGACGACAATTATCCGTAACCGTATATGCTGATATCGGACACTCCTCACACGCCGGCTTAAGTATCTGTATAACATTATCAGACTCTTCTTCGGGTGTTGGACAAAGACCTTCAGCAAGTCTAATTCTCTGTCTCACCAATTCTCTTTCCTTGTATATACAACACCTGTAATTAGCCTTAGGTCCCGGTATAATCCTATATACCAGTTCGTTTTTAGACTCCTCTGTAAGATTATCTTCCCACGCAAGACGCGCAACTTCTTCTATTATTTTATGTTTTAAATGAACTATTCCCTCATCATTTGTAATCATAATATGCCTCCCTGCTATATGGCTAATGTTTTCTAATCACTTATTCATTTTATTATTATTTCATAATTTATGCAAGATTAATATAATTGGTATTTCTAATATTCTTTTGTAATATCCGATATGCCGTATTCCTTCATGAACCTTTTAAGTTCAGAATCATTACGTATTAAAGTTACATCATTGAATTTTCCTGTATGAATATCTTTAAATCCTGCAACCTGCTCTCCTGTGCAAATACTGCATCTTAGCACAGGAATTTGATTTTCCTTATCATATGTCTTTGTTTTTGAATCTGATTTTTTGAATATCATAACGTCTCCTAATCTATCAATTTTAGACAAATCCACCGTATCATAGTGCACAGAGAACTCATTCTTATCTCTTATCTCAATATTTTAATTATTATTCGATTTTTATATTAACATAAAAAAAACAGTGTAGCAATTCAATATTTTTAATAATATTATTATTCATAACGCTTGATACCAAATATTATATTATGATATAATTTTACAGGAAATATCTGAAATTTCTATAAAACAATCAGGAGGCTTAAATGGGATTTAAAGTCAATTTATTGGGAATCAAAAAAGAATATCAGGATGGTTTTGACAGAGTATCTGTAGAATTAGGTGTCTATGTAGCAAAAGCAAATGATGCTTTTAATATTTTTTTAGGACTCTATCAAAGCAATAAAAATCTAAATGAAGTTATTTATTATATGCAGGGTCAGGCATCCGGAATTATAGGAGAAATGGTTCATCGCGCCGTTTTAATACTTACTGACTTAGGTGTAAATATTTCTTTTGAAGATTTCTTTAACAAATATCAGAACACAATGCAATTTGATTATAATATGCATATTTCTATGACACTTAATGCACAATCACAGATTATGGCAGCATATAATCATCGTCTGATGATGCGCGGACAACAGGGATATAATGTAAATCCAAACCAGCTTGATGGTGAAGCAAGAAGCGGCTTATCTGCTCTTTATAAAGATGAAAGAACAAAAATGATTTTAACAGAAGCAATTCGTACCTGCATCTTAAACATTTACAATACCATCTTATATGCATTGGTTGAAAATAATATATATTCAGAAGACATTTTAATTTCCAGGAATAAGGCTTCCGAATTATTTAATGCAAGTCTACATGGATATGCACCTAATGTTGAGAATATTGCACAAGCTATATATACATTTCCGGGAGAAAAACAATATTATGATACTGTTTTTTGGCAGCTTATAGCTGAAGATAGCGACGATTTTGAACGTTTCCTCAGTTTTTGGGGTGTAGATTATTTTTATCCTCAGATTGCAGAGAAACGAAAGGTCTCAAAGGATTTTGATAATAAAATCAGGAATAGTGAACTTGCCAATTTTGATTATAACTTATTCTCTACGGAAAATTATGTATTCTTGAGGACTAATCTTACTGATATTGGCCTTGATAATACTATGAATTATCCTGAATTTTCCACTTATGCAAATTATATAAAAAATTTTTATAAAAATATCTGTCTTTATGAGAATTTTTTCAATAATCCTCTATATGTAAGCTACCTGAAGAAGGACGCCTCATTGCAGGAATTTATTGAACTGCTCAAACAGGAACGTGACACCCTCCCGATAAATCCCTACCGCTCCATCTGGATATACGGTGATCCTATCGGTGATAGGATTCCGCTTTCACCAAAGCAGAATATCCTTCAGGCAGTTGCCTACGAAGGTGACAGCATAATATTCAACTGTCCTCAGGGACTTATGGGAGGCAAAGGAATTATGATAACAACAAGATATATTGTAGATCTTAGCAGAAATATCAGAATTCCTTTATCAAATGTAATAGATATAGTTTATTTAGGCGCCGACAACATCCGTATAACAGATGGTATGCAGGCGATAGATATGGGTAAGCTTTCTGCGTCATATATCGGCAAGCTTCTCCCTAATCCACAGATGAAGGACGGGCTCGTTCGCGCTCTTACATTTGCATTTTTAAATCTGATAAAAATATACTGCATAAGATATGGCGGCAATCAGTTCTTAGCTCAGAGCAATTCGTATCTCGTGTAGTTTTATAAAAGAAATATACAGAACAATCAAAACAGAAATACCGTATCAAAATCACAATTTTTGATACGGTATTTCTATCTGATATTAAAACTTTTTTCATGTTCATCGACTGGTATATCACGGATATCAATATCCTCAATATAGATAAATCTTTGCTTACCAAGATTTATTATCAGCCGGTCGATAGCATCTTCGCTACCCTGAACTTCCATAAGTACGGTTCCGTCCCACTGATTCTTAACCCAGCCGGTAAGTCCCAGACTTTCTGCTATATAATATGAACGATATCTGAAACCTACACCCTGTACCATACCTGAAAATGTCAATCTTCTCCTAACCAT
>JAFUEG010000074.1 GCA_017464045.1 Lachnospiraceae bacterium | reverse complement strand
GCTGACGAAGTTTAGCTATTGTCTTACTTACACGTTGCATAAGTTTGGAATAGTGAAGAGTCTGTCCGTTGATCAGAAAGGACGCTTCACCGGTAGCTGAATGAGTAACCTGAAGTTTAAGCCATTGAAAATATGATGCATTTTTGTGGTAAGGATTATACTTATCAAGTTCGGAATACACATAACAATATACACTTTGAAGGATATCGTTATAAAATGGCCCGTCTTTAAAATTCAACTCTCTGATCCTATTTTTGATAAAGCCAACAGATTCCTTCCAAAACATTTCCCATACCCATTTTTTCTGTTCGGCATCTCCTTCTAAGAATATACCTACAAGCAGACATATTCTCTGTTCTCTATATTCAGCTTTCAAATCTTCATTAAGCTCAAAGAAAGGATGCTCTTTTAACCATTTATCATGTACATAATCAAAAAAATTGATACGTTCCATGAGATCTATGTTACGGAAATATTTTTCAAGTGGAAGTTCATCAGTTACATCAAAATTATCGTCATCTTGCCCCCCCCCGAAGGTTGACATAATGTCTTGTAAATTGGGGCATGAAGTCCATAATACTTATCCTGTAACTCTTCATAAATAGCTTTATCCATTCAATATACCCTCCTGTTACTGTTCAAGTTCAACAAGTGTCTTAAATACATTAGGATCAATATCTTTTATAGCTTCAGCCGATTCAAGCAGAAGAGAAGCAAGTTCAGGATCTTTTACAAGTATATGCTCCTCGTTTCTCCAATCCGCATATATTTCAGTCATCTCAACATTTACCAGTTCAGGGTGCTGAAGCATAAAACGATTGAAACTTGTCTGGGTTTCGTATACGTTTTTCTCTATCAATTCATATCAGCCTCCTGTCTTTGTGTAATTCAAAGTGAATATAATTATTACTTCTCAATAATATCATATTAAAAAAATAATTCAATTTTTTTGGAAAAAAACATTTTTTATTCACATATTCTGTCATACTTAATATAAAACAGCTTTTCAGAATACCATGAACACATCCATACTTAATATAACCATATTATTTCAAGATGAAAGGAGGACAAATTAAATATGGATTTTTTAGCTGATAACTTTTATTTGGAGGGTTCAAACAAAATTGACCTTCTTAAGGACATTGATGTTTTCAGTGAAAACACTTTTGTTAAGCCGATAGATCCATACGACTTAACAATCTGTTCTGTTCTTAAAGTTAAAAGAGATGGAATAGAAGTACTGGAAATATCACCTGAGAATGCTGATATTAGTAACATTATCAATTATTCTCAAGAGATGACACATTTTATACCTAACAAATTTCTTCTTTCGATTATGTCAGAAGATATCTTGTGGGATGTCACAGAAATGGGATTCTTTTTCAAATATGAAGGCAACTTCGTTATTCCTTGTAAAGGAATGCCTAACGTTCTTTCAAAAGCCTGTAAATGTGGCAAGGTATCTAATGAACCAAATCCTGCAAGGGATATATACCTTGCGTCATTACTTTCAGATGCTGATATGTTTAGTCTGCTTTGCAGAACAAATGGCACAGTAACAAAGGTCATTGATATAGTATCAGAGAGTCATGAGTATAAATCTCAGAAATCACAGATACTAAGGTCTATGGATGTGATTGAAAAGATCACTGATGCATCGGTTACATTTTATAATCTGAGCCATAAGAAGTCAGTTATTAAACTTGAACTTCCTAAGTTGAGAGTTATAAAAAAAGGCAGAAAGATACAAGCTTTTAAACCATCTCTTATGGTAATACTTTCTGATGATACCGACACTAAATCCTGTATACAGGGTTGCATAGGTTTAAATGGAAGGCTTTGTAAAATTGGTAATCCTGTATCACTTGCCCTTAATGATAAACAGATGTTCAGTAAGCTGTCCGTTATAGTTAAGGAGCTTGAGATTATCAGTGAAAAGATTTCATGTCTTGATTCTGAAGAAATGAAAGATAGAAGAGAAAGTCTTCTGAAGCTTGCCAATGATACAAATATTCCTTCAGTAGGACAGAAGCTGTTTAATATATATGAGCAGTATATCCGGTCCATCGAAGAACCTTTGTCTGAAGCTGACGAACTTGCAGAGATTATGAGTTTCCCAAGTAAGATACAGTATATTGCAGGTCTTTCAGGGAAGAAAGTGCCACAATATATAATCGACAAATCAGAGAAACTTGTAGGAGAAATGTTGACACATATTGTTGCATAGCATATATCAATCGGGTGGTTACATTATGTGATCACCCGATAATGCTATCAAAAATTCTGTCATACTTAATATGACAATGAAAGGAGGACACAATGAGTTATAAAGCCAGGGCAAAAAGAGGAAGAAATAATTGTCTTCTGCTTTTTGAAGGATTAGATGGTATTGAGTTTATAGTTTTCGACACCGAAACTACAGGAAAGGATCCAAAATCAGATTATATAGTCCAGCTTTCAGCTATAAAATATAAAGTGGTTAATCATATTATGAAGGAGATTGATACCCTTGATATATATTTGAAGCCACCTTTTTTTATGGATCAGAAGGTGATAGATGTTCATCATATAACTAATGAGTTCTTGATGGATAAGCCTGATGAAAAAGAAATGATGGATACTATAACAGATTTTTTTGGGAATAAACCGATAGTTGTAGGGTATAATGTCTTGTTTGATGTTAATTTTATGACTGCAATGTATAACAGGAATAAAAAAGAATTCTGTTATATAGCCCGACTTGATATTTTACAGATGGCAAGAGATCTGGTCAGCCCGGATGAGACAAAAGATTATAAGCTCGGAACAATGGCAGCTCTGTATAAAGTAGACGATGAACTGACATTTCATAATGCACTTATGGATGTAAGAGCTACGGCAAGACTTCTTGAAGTATTTTATAATGAATACAAAAAAACAGAGTCTGACATATCACTTAATACGTTATATATTAACTTCATTCACTGGTGGGATGGTTTCAACGTAAATCAAAAAGGACTTTATGTTGATACTAACGTTGGTAAAATCTGGTTTAATCCTAAAAATAAATATTGGTGCAGTACAGCGGTAGATCTGCATCTGTATGATATTCAGAAGCTTGAGAAGAGCATTTTGGGAAGAACCGGATTAACATATGAAGAATTTGATAAAATTTCAAAAGCTAAGTATGAAAAACTAAAGGCCGATGTAAAAATATAAGAATCCATATAAGGAAAAGAGAGCGGTAGCAATATCGCTCTTTTTCTATTGGCACATAAAATTCTATCATACTTAAAATATAGAATTATATTTAATTAATCGAAAAGGATGTGATGAATTGAAAGAGTATATAGTGGTATTAATGCCTTTAGTATTAATCATACTTCTCATGATAGCAACAATATTTGATGTAAAGGATAAAACAGTTCCGTTATGGATAACCTATATAGGAGTATCATTAAAAGGATTGGAACTTATATTTCTCGAACCAAATGGAATTAAATATCATCTGCTGATGGGATTTATATTATTTGCAGTTCTCTTTACAAATGTCCTTCTTGGAGGACTTGGGGGAGCGGATAGTCTTATCGGAGCTATGTGCGGAATATATCTTGGCATCTATGGAATATATGCAATAATGATTGCTTTCATATTATCAATGCCATACGCTGCATATATTAAATATCACAAAAAGGATAAGGAATATCCATTTATTCCTTATGTTCTACTCGCTGTTAGTATGGTATTGATGTACGGACTTGCACACGGAGGTAAATTGTATTACTAAACAGTATTTGTTAAAAATATACAAAAACATGAATAGGAAGTCTATAAAGAAAGCTCATTGAAATATTAGACATAAAAAAGCCAAATTATAATATGCAAAATGCCAAAAGATAATCGGTGCATATTACCCTTAATTAGGATACTATACTGATTAAATACTGCATATTACCCGTTTTTACCCAAAATGGCTCAAAACCATATAAAATATTATCAAATGGTATAATAATCATATAATGCATATTTAAAATGCTATACAAATGCTATATAAATGCTCACATATTCTAAACCATAATATGCAGATCTATGATAATCAGTAATATAGCAGTATCATTTCCTAATATCACTTAAATGCAACAATTAAGCATTTAGTAATATTGTACAAAACAATGGTATAACAAAGAGATAGGAGAGAGATAAAATAAAGATACAATTTATGTACCGCTCCCGACTGGATATATTATCAGGACAGTATTCAGCAGAATATATGCCGGATAATAATCAGATAAAACAGGATCATTTCCATTAACTTTAAATGAAAGTATTACAGTACAATTTACAAATGAAAACTTATCTGTAGTCTGGATAGTGACTACAAACAATGTACTACTTGAAGTCAAGATAGTGACTACAAGACTGATAAATAAGGATAAAATATAGTCATGTATGTGACTACAATAAAAATAATAGCGTAGTCTATATAGTGACTACAAGATTATAGAATAGTAGTCAACAATGTGACTACATATAATATTTTATTATAGTCATGTATGTGACTACATTGTAATAACTGGAATAAGTCAAGATAGTGACTACATATTGTATTTTCCAAAATTTTGAACATAGACCGCTCCCGATATATTTT
>JAFUEG010000073.1 GCA_017464045.1 Lachnospiraceae bacterium | reverse complement strand
CGCTGACCTATGGTGTAGCAGATTATGCCCTTGTGTTCGCCGAGGATATTTCCGTTTTTATCTATAAAGTTTCCGTGCGGATACAGCTTTTTAGTGTAGTTTTCTATAAATTTTACATAGTCTCCGTCAGGTACAAAGCATATGTCCTGACTGTCGTGCTTTCTTGCATTTATAAAGCCGTTTTCTTCGGCGAGCTTTCTTACTTCATCCTTGCTCATCGAACCGAGTGGGAACATCGTGTGGGCAAGCTGCTCCTGGGTCAATGAATAAAGTACATAGCTTTGATCCTTGGCAAGATATGGTGATTTTTTAAGTAAGTATCTTCCGGTTTCTTCATTTCTTTCTATTATCGCATAATGCCCTGTTACCACGTAATCAAGTCCAAGCTCCTTGGCACGATTAAACAGATACTCAAATTTAAGGTAGCGGTTACAGTCTATGCAGGGATTAGGGGTAATTCCGTTTTCGTAGCAGGATACAAATTTATCCATAACATCTTCTTTAAATCTGTCGGAAAAATTTAAGACATAGTAAGGTATGTCAAGAGACTGCGCGATATATCTTGCATCCTCGACATCATCAAGGCTGCAACAGGTATGTCCCTTGGGAATATCTATATCTGAATTGGTATATAATTTCATGGTAGCGCCCATACATTCATAGCCCTGCTTTACCATAAGGTAGGCTGCAACGCTTGAATCTACGCCTCCGCTCATTGCGATTAAAGCTTTTTTACTCATCTAATCCCTGATTCTCCTTAAAAATAAATTCTTAAAAATAATAACATTGTAAATGCATTATTGCAAATACAATATTACAAAATAATGGATAGATTACAGTTGAAAATATATAGAAAAAAATTATAAATACATAGAAAAATACTTGACTTTTATAGAAAGAAAAAGTAATATGATATATACTATCTATATAGTGTACTATCTAAGTAGATAAAAAATTTATAATTGGAGGTACTGATGATAAATAATAACAACCATAATAATATACATGGTTATAAACGCATAACTTTAGGAATTGTCATTTGCATGACAGTTTTTATATGTGCGTTTTTTTATTTGTTCAATATTATTTGGAGTAATATATCATATGCATTAAATGACAAAGAAGAAAAAGAATATGAGTATGATGAGCAGGGTAGAATTACAAGGGTAACATACGCTGATGGCAGCTATGTAATATATACATATGATAAAAATGGAAACATAACTAATACAGAATACAATATTTCGAATACAGACAAATCCGAAGAAGACAAATCCACGGAAGATAAATCCACGGAAGATAAAGAAACTACGGAGGATAAAAACGACAACGAAAAAAATACCGAAAAGGATACCGAAAAAGATAGCAAAAAAGATACCGAAGATAATATAAACACGGAAAATAATAAAATCGAAGATAATGATTCAAATAATAGTTCTAACAACAATTCATTCGATGTATCAATCAATAATCCGGATAATGCATTAAATAATACAAGTAACATATCCGACAAAAACTCATCCATTTCTCCGGAAGATTACAGAGTAGATGAATCTGATAATAATAGTGGCAAAGAAAATGATTATATAGATTATAGTTTGGAAGGCAGTTCCAAAATCACGGAAGAAGCATCGGATAACAGGGATGACGATGGCTCATGGGAAACCAATAAAGTTGAGGAATCCAAATCAAAAAAGGCAGGAAAAATAAAACGTGTTATAACTGTGGCACTAAATATTTTGTTGATTTCAGGTATAATAATATTTTTTGTATATAAAAAAGATAAGAAGGATTTGGAGGAGGATAAGTAATATGAGGGTAAAAAAACTGACAAAAAGAATAGTGGCAGTATTTATGATAATAGTATTTTTTTGTGAAGATATAAATGTTGTTTCGGCAAAGGTACTTAATACTTCAAATGAAGAAACTTTGGGCGATGAAATCCAAGATACAGATATTGAAAATCCGGATGGCATTGATTCACAAACCGATGATTCTGAGGCAGAAACATTATCGGATGAAAATAGTGAAGATACGGAAAATAGTGAAGATACAGAAATTAGTGAAGATACGGAAATTAATGAAGATGCGAAATTTAATGAAAATACTGAAATTAATGATGATATGGAAATTAATGAGGATGTGACGCTTGATTGTGATTTGACAGTTAATAATCTTAGTATTGATAATAAATCAAAGCTTAATCTTAATGGACACGTTCTGACAGTTATGGGAGAAACTCAGCTAAAAAGCGGCAGCATAGAATTTAATAAAGGAATATTGACTTGTGAAAATGATATAAAAATTGAAAAGTATGCATCGTTAAAAATGGATAATATAAATGATCATCTCATAGTTAAGGGGAATTTAAATGCATATGACCTTTATACAGACTCCGGTAATGTTGTTGTTTCCGGTGATTTTATAGTTGAGTCAAACTTCAAAGCAGGAGAAAATAATAAATTTGTATTCAACGGTGAAAAAAAACAGACAATAAGCATAAATAATAACAGTTATTTTAATGTAATTGAGTTGAAAAACTTTAGTGAGGAAGGAATTTATATAAATTACGCCTTTATCTACAACCGGTTAATTGATAATAATTGTATACTGACATATAACGACCTGGGAGGAGAAAGAGGCTTTATATTGGATGAAGATACAGAGATAAATGGAATGTTTTATCTCGTTGTTGATAAACTTGACTTAAATGGACATACTCTTACAATCAATGGTGATTTTGTACATGGAGGAGGAGAAGTAATCTTAAATGGCGGAAACCTTATTGTAAATGGGGATTATATATCTGCCAAACTTGTAAGGGATGAAATAATTAATGAAGACGATGGCAAACAGGAAATAACATATACATATGAAGCAGGTTCCGGAAACTTAACTATGGACAACAGCAATGATTATATATGTATATCGGGTTCGTATGTAAACAATCTATGCGATAAAACAAATGTCAGTTTGACAGCCGGAGTTATGGAAATAAAAGGTGATATGGATGTCAGGTGTTTTAAAGCATCAGACAATCATACTCTTTGTCTTTCCGGTGATAAAAAGCAGAACATAAATACCAATGCATCAAAAACTGAAGCGTTGTATTCATTGGAGGGTTCCAGCATTTCCTATATAAATAATCTCTCATTAAATAACACATCAGAAGATGGTGTTTCATTATCACATGATTTGAGGATAACGGGAAACGTAAAACAGAATAATACCGAAGTTGACGGCAGACTGGTTGTATATTCAGGTACAACATTTGAAAACAATCAATACACAGGTGATTTATATATTGTAAATAATAATTTTTCGCAGGATTTTACTGTTTATGGAAATGTATATTTTTATTCTATGACATTAAATAATAAAATGAATATTTATGGTGATGCAACAGTAAATTCACTTACATTATACGATGATATAAATATTTATGGAAACATTAGCGGAGGAAGTGTAAGTCTAAGAGGGGGAAATGTAAATATAAGTGGGAATTCTGAAAATATATCATATACGAATTACTCGAATAAAGAAGGCATAATATCTGTTGATGGAAACGTTTCCTTATCAGGAGGAAACTTAAGCAGCTCAACTTTAGAAGTAAAAGGAGATATAAGTTCAACAAAACAGATTAATATAAAAAAACTTATACTAAGTGGAACTGATAAGCAAAATATAATTAATTCATATAATTACATCATAGAAACACTGGAGTTAAATAATTACAGTGAAGAAGGTATACATTCAGATAATATGGTAAATGCTAAAGAGATTATATCAAATGGTTTGTCAATAATATATGATTTTGATGCAATAAACGGATGGACACTTGAAAAAGATGAAATATATGATGGAGATATGATAATAGTTGATGGTGAGCTTAACTTGAATGGGCATAAGCTGACCGTAACAGGGGATCTTATACAGCAGACAGGAACAATAAATATAAATCATGGGGAACTTACTGTAGATGGTACATATCGTACACAAATTGCTGCAGATGCTGATAAGACAAATTACTTAACGGGTAAGGCTAATCTTATCATGAAAAACAGTGATGATAAAATTATACTTAACAATTTTGTATGGGATACAAGCATAAATAACTATAACAACATGACAAACGGATGTATTGAAATAGGGGGAGATCTGAGCGTATGTAAAGGTACTTTTTTTCCAAATATGGGAGATGGAAAAATAATCTTTAATGGTGATAAAGAACAGAAAATTAATATAAAGAGTGATTTTATT
>JAFUEG010000072.1 GCA_017464045.1 Lachnospiraceae bacterium | reverse complement strand
CTTTGATAATTATTATACACCTCTTTGGTATGGTTCAACTCTCGGTGGAGAATATGCCGACCTTACGGGCCTTATGCCGAAAAATGGCGGATATCTTTCTATGGCAAAATCCGGACAAAACAAAAATGATATGATGTTTACATTAAGCCGTCAGCTTTTAAATAAGGGCTATAAGGTTACAGGATATCATAATAATTATTATGATTATTATGACAGAAATATATCTCATCCTAATCTGGGCTACGAGTGGATAGGTGTAGGAAGCGGTTATGAGCCTGAGTATGGTCCCGGGGGTAATATGCTCTGGCCGCAGTCGGATGAAAGGATGATTGAAACAACCTTTGATGAATATGCGGATGATGAGCCTTTTCATACATATTATTTAACTGTAAGCGGTCATGTGATGTATAATTTTGGCGGAAATGCCATGGCTAAAAAACACATGGATTTGGTCGAAGATTTGGATTATAGTGAGACAACAAAGGCATATATTGCATGTCAGTATGAGTTGGAGCTTGCGATGGAAAAGCTTGTGGAAGAACTTGAAAGTAAGGGGATAGCTGACAATACTCTGATTGTACTTACTGCAGATCATGTTCCTTATGACAATAAGGAGGTAGAGGATGAACTTGCCGGATATACTCTTGACAATACCTTTGAATGGTATGAAAATACACTTAGAATATGGTCTGCATCCATGGAAAAACCGGTGTATGTAGATAAGTGCTGCAGCAGTCTGGATATACTTCCGACAGTTTCAAATCTTATGGGACTTGACTATGATTCAAGGATGCTAGTTGGTCAGGATATTATGTCTGATAGTGAAGGACTTGTTATGTTTAATGACAGAAGTTTTATTACCGACAGCATTTCCTATAATGGAAACACTCAAGAAGTTAAGAGTTTGGATGGTAAGCCTATAGATGAGGATTATGTTGCATCTAAGGTGGTACAGGTAAGAAATAAATTCAATATGGCTGAAAAGATATGCGATTATAATTATTATAAATACATAGATGATTATCTTAATAAGGAGAAAGATTAGTTTTTTACGTTATGATATAATCTTAATATGAATTCAATAATAAAAGACAAATGATATGATATAGAAGAATAAATAAGGGGGATTGATTATGGGAATTTATGATACGATTAATAAGCTCGAAGAATTAAGAAAAAAAATACAGTCTCAGGTTTATATAATTATTGTGCCGTTTGCACTTTGGATTGTATTTGGAATGTTTTCGTCAGTTGTAGGACCGGGGCTTTTATCTTTTGCTCAGATTTTTATGATTGTTTTCTTTGTAGCTGCGATACCGTATATGAAGAAAAGTCAAAATGTAAAGAAAGAATTTCAGCGCCTGTATAAGCAGACCTTTGTTACTCAGGCTTTATCTGAAAGATTTCAAAATGTAAACTATATGTGGGAGAGCGGCTTTACACAGGATGCTGTAAGGATGTTCAATCTGGTTCAGATGGGTAATCGTTTTAAAACAGAGGATTATCTTTCGGCAGATTATAACGGCATACATTTCGAGCAGGCGGATGTAACGGTTCAGTATCATACTTCCGGTAAAAACTCTCACACAACAACTTATTTTAAGGGAAGAATGTTTGCCTTTGATTTTCCTTATAAAAATGTTGCATCGGTTAGGTGTCTGTCAAACACATTTATGTATAAGGCATCTTCAAAAAATAATAAATTAAAGCTTGAAAGCGGTATGTTTAATAAGATTTTTAAAATCGATGCGTTTTATGAACATGATGCATTTTATTTTTTGACACCTCAGATGATGGAGAGAATTGAGAGTCTGAATGCAAGATATGGTAATGTTGCACTTCATCTGATGGGCAATAAATTGTTTGTGGCAATTAACATGGCGTCGGATGCCTTTGACCACGATTACAGACAGAAGGTTGAGTATATTGAAGAGATTAAAAAGATTAACAGAGACACTCAGGTTATAGTTGACATCATAGATACACTCTCTCTTTATGCATAATTTGGTAATGTATGCATAAGAATGTAATAATCAGCCGAAATTTGTAAAAATGGAGTTGTTTTTAAGTATGAAAGAGATTTTATGTGCATTATTGATACCGTTTATGGGAACTACCCTTGGGGCAGCCTGCGTGTTTTTTATGAAAAAGGAGCTTAACCTTAATTTACAGAAGCTTCTTTCGGGCTTTGCTGCGGGAATTATGATTGCTGCTTCGGTTTGGTCTTTGCTTATCCCGGCGATAGATATGGCGGAGGATGAAGGAAAGGGCAAGCTTTCATTTATACCGGCGGCGGTTGGATTCATGATAGGAATATTATTTCTTCTGGTGCTTGACCGTATTATACCGCATCTTCATGTAAATGAGGAGGAAGCCGAAGGACCTAAGGTAGACCTTAAAAAGTCAACTATGCTTATACTCGCAGTTACACTTCACAATATTCCTGAAGGTATGGCAGTGGGAGTAACCTTTGCAGGTATGCTGGCAGGCGAAAGCACCATTACATTTATGGGTGCGCTAGCACTTGCAATCGGTATAGCTGTTCAGAATTTACATGATGGTGAGATGATATCCATGCCGGATTGTGCGGCTGGAACAGGAAAAATGAAAGCCTTTATATATGATATGCTTTCCTGTGCGGTCGAGCCGGTGGGAGCACTCCTTATGATATGGCTTTCAAAGTATATGCTTGGCATCATGCCATATATGCTTTCATTTGCAGCGGGTGCTATGGTTTATGTCGTAGTTGAGGAGCTTATACCAGAATCCGCAGAGGGCGAGCATTCCAATATAGGAACCATAGGCTTTGCAGTGGGATTTGTGCTTATGATGATTCTTGATGTAGCACTCGGATAAAAACATTTACCGGATAAGTATTTTGATTTTCTGATAAGTGCTTTTTGGCGTTGTTTTTAGTAAAATAAGGATTATTGCAATAAAGTTTGAATTTTGACGCTTTTTAGTATATAATAAAGAAGTTTATCAAACAGTAGGTTTTGATAGGATTAGTAATAAAGTTTTTATGAGGTGATTTACACATGGATAAGAGTATTGAAATCAGATGGCATGGACGAGGCGGCCAGGGAGCTAAGACGGCAGCTTTGCTTCTGGCGGATGTGGCATTTAATACAGGTATGTATGTTCAGGGCTTTCCCGAATACGGACCTGAGAGAATGGGTGCACCGATTACGGCATATAACCGAATAGGTGATAAGCCGATAAGAGTTCATTCCAATATATATAATCCTGATTTTGTTGTGGTTGTTGATGAAACGCTGCTTCATTCGGTAGATGTTACCAAGGGGCTTAGCAAGGATGGTGCTATAGTAATTAATACCACTCAGGATAAGAAGGAAATTATACCGCTTCTTAAAGGCTATGAGGGCAGGGTTTATACAATAGATGCGCACAAGGTTTCCATGGAAACACTTGGAAAGTATTTTCCTAATTCGCCTATGCTTGCAGCTATAGTTAAAGTTGCGGACATAATGGATAAGGATGTATTCCTGTCAGAGATGGAGGCTTCATATAAGCACAAATTTGCCAAGAAGCCTGAGGTTATAGAAGGAAATATGAATGCTCTTAAGATGGCATTTGAGGAGGTGAAATAAATGGCACAGGCATCAGATTTATCTAAAATAAATGAAAAGAGTCCATATTATGACATTACACCCGGTAATCAGATATATGGCGGAGGCGGTGCCAGAGAGTTTCACACCGGTGAGTGGAGAACCCAGACACCTGTTATAGATTGGAATAAATGTACACAGTGCTTACTTTGTACGCCTGTTTGTCCTGACAGCTGTATAGCGGTAAAGGACGGAAAGAGACAGGATTTTGATTTGGATCACTGCAAGGGCTGCGGCATATGTGAAAAGGCATGCAGCTTTGGCGCAATAACTATGAAGGAGGGAATTTAATATGTCTATTCGTGAAAGAATGTCAGGAAATGAAGCTGTTTCCTATGCGATTAAGCAGATTAATCCGGATGTTATGGCAGCCTTCCCGATTACACCTTCAACAGAGATACCGCAGATGGTATCTACGTTTATTGCAAACGGTGAGATGGATACTGAATTTATACCTGTTGAGTCAGAGCACAGCTCGATGAGTGCTGCTTTAGGAGCGAGCGCAGCGGGTGCAAGAGCTCTTACCGCAACATCTTCCTGCGGACTTGCTTATATGTGGGAGATTCTTTATGTTGCCGCTTCGGACAGGCTTCCTATAGTTCTCGCACTTGTAAACAGAGCCTTGACAGGGCCTATCAATATAAACTGCGACCATTCCGACAGTATGGGAGCAAGAGATTCAGGCTGGATTCAGATTTATGCTGAAAACAACCAGGAGGCATATGATAACTTTATCCAGTCCTTTAGGATTGCTGAGCATCCTGATGTAAAGCTTCCTTTTATGGCATGCCAGGACGGATTTATCACAAGTCATGCCGTAGAAAATATCGAGCTTCTGGAGACAGAGGTTGTAAAGAATTTTGTAGGTGAATATAACCCTGAAAACTATCTTTTAAACAGTGAGATGCCTATGGCTGTCGGTCCATATGCTAATTCACCATTTTATATGGAAACAAAGTATAACCAGAGAATGGCTATGAAAAATGCCAAAAAGGTTATCCTTGATGTAGCCAAGGAATTCGAAACCATATCAGGAAGAAGCTATGGATTTTTCGAGGAATATAAGACCTCTGATGCCGATGTGGCAATCGTTATAATAGGTTCTGCAGCAGGTACCTCCAAGGAAGCTGTTGACAAGCTTCGTGAGAACGGAATTAAGGCAGGTGTGCTTAAGATAAGAGTATTCAGACCTTTCCCGGGAGAAGAGATTGCAGAAGCTTTGAAAAATGTGAAGTATGCAGCTATACTTGATAGAGCGGAGAGCTTTTCCGCTTACGGAGGACCTCTTGGTTCAGAAATTAAATCAGCTCTTTATGATTCGAAATCAAATTGTACCGCAATTAATTATTTCTATGGAATTGGCGGTCGTGATTATACGGTTGAAGCAGCCGAGGGTGTATTTGAAGAGCTTATCGATATAATGAACGGTAACAAAGAGATAGAACAGTTTAAGTATATCGGACTTAGACAGTAGTGGGAGGTAAAACGAGATGGCATTTAATTTTAAAGAAGTAATGAGTAAACCGGAACGTCTTGCTCCCGGTCACAGAATGTGTGCAGGCTGTGGCGGTACGATTACTGTAAGAACAGTTCTTCGTGCATTAAAGCCTGAGGATAAGGCAGTTATAGGTAATGCCACCGGTTGTCTTGAGGTATCAAGCTTTATGTATCCTTATACTGCCTGGGAGGACAGCTATATTCACAATGCATTTGAAAATGCAGGCTCAACTCTTTCAGGCGTTGAAACAGCTTATTATGCTCTTAAGAAAAAGGGCAAGATAAAGGATAATTATAAATTTATTACCTTCGGTGGTGACGGCGGTACCTATGATATAGGACTTCAATCTTTATCGGGCGCTATGGAAAGAAATCATGACCTTGTTTATGTATGCTATGATAACGGTGCATATATGAATACAGGTATTCAGCGTTCATCTGCTACACCTATGTATGCGGATACGACTACTACACCGGTAGGTAAGAATTCTGTCGGTAAGATGCAGAATCGTAAGGACCTTGCATCAATTATAGCTAATCATGACATCCCTTATGTGGGACAGTCTACGCTTATAGGAACCATGAAGGATTTATATGAGAAGGCGGAAAGAGCTATTTATACTCCGGGAGCGGCTTTCTTAAATGTTATGTCACCATGTCCGAGAGGCTGGAGATATGAGACAGCTGATATAATGAAGATATGTAAGCTTGCGGTTGAAACCTGCTACTGGCCTTTGTTTGAGGTTATAGAGGGTAGATGGATACTTAATTATGAGCCTAAGAAAAAGCTTCCTATCGAGGATTTCTTAAGACCGCAGGGTAGATTTAAGCATCTTTTCAAGCCTGAAAATGAAGAGCTTCTTGTGAAGTATCAGGAAGAGGTAGACAGAAGATGGGAAGAGCTTCTTTATAAGTGTGCAAGGTAGGGAGTTATATATGAGTAAAAAGTGTTGTGGGATAATATATTCTGATGATGAGAAGGTTTGCTAGGTTTGCGGCAAACCTCTTGATAAGAAAAATAAAACAGAAAAGAACAGAAAAAAATCAGTTGCAGAGCTTTATGAAGAAGAAATATCGGATTCTTATGAAACAATACCGGAGGAAAGAGTGCCTGATGAAGTGAATGAGGAATTACCGGAAGAAAGTGAATCTGATGAAGCGGATGAGACATTACCGGAAGAAAGTGAATCTGATGAAGCGGATGAGACATTACCGGAAGAATGTGTACCTGATGAGGCAGACGAGGAATTACCGGAAGAAAGAACGTCTGATGAAGAAGATGGAATACATTATTCGAAAAATGAAGCTGATGATACTTTGCAGGATGGGGAAAATAAAGTTGATTATCTGAAAAAGCATATTGAAAGAGAAGCGATACTTGATCAGATTTTTGATGATAACGGATATAAGAAAAATGATGTTATTAAGGAAAGTAAGAGCAAGGTGCCATACAAGGGTGCTGGAATATTTACACTTATTTTGGCTATACTTGGAATTGCTTTGATAGGTGTTATGGTTTATTTTATTATCATTAATCCTTATTATATCAAGTCCGGAGAAGCAAATAAACAGCTTGATTATCCGGAACTTGTTTCAGATATGGATTCTTATGAGTTAAGTACACCTCTTGAACCTTATGATGCAACTGCAGCAGATGCTGTACCGGAAACGGATGAGTAATATATTATATGAGTTGTAATAAGTGACATATGATATTTTTCGGTTATGTTTATACGTGACTTTAAGTATATGTTAGGAGAAAAGCTATGAAAAACGGCTGGAAAAAGCTTTTTATAATTTCGTTAATTATAATTTTGTTAGAGATAATCGGCGCTGTCATTGTAATGCTTCCTTTTTATGCAAGAAATATGGTTTTTGTAAATATTGAAAAGGGTGATTCTGTAAAAACGAAGGGTTACTTTGATATGCTTGATGAATCCGGACAAGAAAAGGTTATATCCTACCTTGATGATTTTGCGGCAACACTATGTCAAAGCTATATAGATGGAAAAAAAGATTATGAAGAAACTGTAGCATCTTTGGATGCGATTAGGGAAATTGAAAAAACTAATCAGATTGCCGAAGGATATATACTTGATGTGGCTTCAAATGAATTTAAGAAGACAATGCTTGACATATGCGATGCAAACGTGGCAAGAGATTCAAGCACATCGTTTAGTCTTGGTACAAGACTTGATTTGATAAAGCAAAGACTTGACAATCAGACAAGAGAAAGGCTTATGATAGAACTTATTAATGATAAATATAAGGGATTTCTTGATGAGAATGTTTCAGGCGAAGCTTTAATTGCCATGTGTAGTCTGGTCGCTGACAATGCGTATTATGAGGCATATGATTATGCAGGTGTGATCAGTTCAAATGCTGACTGTGTTGTAAAGTACAGAAAGCTATATGTTCAGTTAGAAGATGACTATAATAATTCAAAATATTTTGATGTTTTGGATAATTGTGATGGCATTGAGGTAGATGCATGGGATATAAAGTATAAGCAATTATTTGAAGATTTGTACACGGCTGCGTATAATGATGGAAAGCAATATTACATAAATAGATTAAATGAGTATGTTTCTGCGGGTGACAAGATTTCGGCTGTTGCACTTATGAACCAAATTGAAGAATACTATGGCGATGAGATTGATGTAAGTAGTGTAAATAGTACACTTTTTGAAAGCTGGCAAAGAACTTATCTTGAGTTTATGGAAACATTCGATCCTATGATGGAAGCACATACGGTAAATACTGTTTTGTTATATGATATAAATGATGATGATATACCGGAGATGTTTTTATTTGACATATCAGACATAGAAATGTCATATATAGGCTGTGAGGTTTATAATGTTGTAAATAACAGATGTAATCATCTCGGATATTATAATGTTATCAATATATGTGATGACGGATATCTTATTACTCTTCCTTCTTCGGGCGGAGGCGATGAGGCATATGCTCTTACTTACTATGATGGTGAAAGCTTAAGTGAAGGTGAAGATTGCAAGAAAATTGATGAAACATATTATGTTAATGGAGAGGAAGTAAGTGATTCGGATTATCTGTCAGTAAGAACAGGTATACTTGCACATGCAAGTGCTTATACAATTCATAATTCTAAAAATTCAAGCATTGAAGATGCTATGGATTATATAATGCTTTTTGAAAACAAATAAAAGATTTTAATAAATGTAGAAAAGCTTTGAACAATAATTAACAGATATAATTAAAACGGAGGAATTAAACATGGTTAAATTGTATGAAACCGGAGCATATCTTATAAACGGAACCGAACTTATAGAGGATAATGATGATGCCGGAAAAATACTTGAGAGTAAGGGAGTAAGCGTATCAAAAGAGGAAGCTTCGGAAAATACCATGGCATATGGTATTCTTAAGGCACACAATACTTCCGGCAATATGGAACAGCTTAAGATTAAGTTTGATAAAATGACATCACATGACATAACATTTGTCGGAATTATACAGACAGCAAGAGCTTCGGGACTTACAGAGTTTCCTATACCTTATGTTCTTACAAACTGTCACAATTCTCTTTGTGCAGTCGGCGGAACAATAAATGAGGATGACCATGTTTTTGGACTTTCCTGTGCGAAAAAGTATGG
>JAFUEG010000071.1 GCA_017464045.1 Lachnospiraceae bacterium | reverse complement strand
TTTTTCTCTTTTACTCTTTATTCTTTTCCTTTATAATTTCAAAAAGCTCAATAACCCTCTTATTATATCCCGGATGATATGCAAACGGTGCTATCTCACAAAGCGGTTCCAATACAAACTGCCTGTTGGTCATATCCGCATGAGGAATCTTTAGATTTTCCTCCATGATAATATCCTTATTGTAAAGAAGAATATCTATATCAAGAGTTTTCGGTCCCCAGTGAACCACGCGCTTTCTTCCCGCACTTTGCTCTATATCATTTACAACCGACAAAAGCTCCGTCGGTGAGTAAAGTGTTTCTATCTCCAGACATGCATTTAAAAAATTTTCCTGTTCCACATCTCCGTAAGGTTCGGTTTCTATATACGAGGAAATCTTATTGACTCTTATATACTCATCCTTATTGAGCTGGTCTACAGCATAATCAAGATAACCCTCCTTATCACCTATATTTGAACCGATACTTAGATATGCTATATTTTTCTTTCTTTCTATATCAACATACACTGTGTCAAAGCTCATTTCTATAGGAGCCTCCGGCTTACCTATGATTATATGCACACTCTTTATTTTATCATATTTTATAAGAATTGTGTTCGCAATATTTTCAGCTGCAGCCTCAATTAAATTGTATTTTTCTTCAAGCATAACCTCACTTATCACATCGCAGACCTCTGCATAATTTACTGTTTGCTCAAGTGCATCGGTCATGCCTGCATCTCTTAAATCAAGGCATAGCTCAGCTGTTATTATAAAGGTCTGTCCCTTCTTTTTTTCCTCTTCAAATACGCCGTGATAAGCGAATACTTCCAAATCCTTAATAACTATTTTATCCAAAGTTTTTCTCCCTACAAACTCATCATTTGATATTTTCACAAATCAAGCTTTTAAAATAATGATATTCATTCAAATACATACTGTAATTATTTAATATTTCTTCTTTAGAATAACCTATCTTATCAATAAGCTCTTCAAACTCACCTAAACTTGTTTCCTTTTTATTAACCTTATTTATACACTTAAATAAAAAGTATTCTTCATCATCAATATAATCATTTCCCAATATATTTTTATACATTTCAGGAAAATCCTTCTGAAATATTCCCATTTCCTCAAGCTTTGCCTTTGCATATGAGGGATTTGTTCCGATACCTATATTAAAATCCTTTAATATAGCTATGGTATCCTTATAATCTATCTCCGAATCTCTATCCTGATTATCAATTTTCATAAGATAACTCTCTGCAAATCTTATTTTATTTCTAAGCAGATCTGTCTTTGAACATACATATATTTTAATTCTTGAATTTTTCCCTAAAAACCATGGTATTTCTATCCACTCAAACTTTGATTCATCTGTATAAAAATGAATCATAGTATCATTTATCCAATCTAATGGCAGACTTTTTTCAGTTGCAATTTTCACTATCAGACTCTTAACTATCTCATTTATTTCAATCAGGCTATCCATATCTTCTGTTAAGCCTGTTTCCCTCAATCTATAATAAGACATAGCGAAACCGCCTATGCATTTAATTTCAAAAATATAATCTTCAGGCAACTCATTATTATCTATCTTGTTTTTTATTGCCTCATTTAAGAGCTTAATATTTTCAAGGAAATCATCAACGCTTAATTTCATGCCCTTATCTCCTCTTTCCAAAAAGTCAATATCTCTATACTTTATTTCATTTAATGCCTTTAGATTTTCAAGTTGTAATAATTCAACAGCATTATGTTTTTTTATGCAATATAGCAAAATCAATTTTGTATTATAAGTGACTTTATTTAAATCTATTTTTTTTATCTCTTCTATCCTATTTTTACCATCATATGATCCTTTATTTGTATTTCTGTACTGAATCATTCTATCCAAAAATCTGTGAAGGAATATATAATCAACATTATCATATTCTGTCTGCTCAAAGTAATAGCATTCCTTTAACATATTCAGAACCTCCTGACAGTTTTTTCATTTTATTATTTCATAAGTCATCTTTAACGCCCTATAATTTGCTTTAACATCATGCACCCTGAAAAATGTGCAGCCCTTCATAAGTCCGATAACAGAGGTTGCCATATTACCTTCTTCGCGTTCTTCTACAGGCAGGTTTAATGTATTACCAATCATGGATTTTCGTGATGTGCCAAGTAAAACCGGATAACCCATCTCCACGATACGTTCAAGGTTATTCATAACAATCAGATTTTCTTCAGTAGTCTTTGCAAATCCGATGCCCGGATCAAGCATAATCCTATCCTCGGAAATGCCTGCATTTTTAGCGATATTAAGCATATTATTTAAATCAGAAATTATATCCTCTATAAGACTGCCGTATACAGCATTTTCTCTATTGTGCATAAGGCACACGGAAGCATTATGTCTTGCTATGGTTTCTGCCATCATATCATCATAGGTTAGGCCCCATATATCATTTACCAGTTCCGCACCGGCAAGAAGCGCCGCTTCTGCCACCTCATGCTTGTAGGTATCTATGGATACCGGAATATTAAAATTTTCCTTAATTGCCTCTATAACAAAGCAGGTTCTTTCTATCTCTTCCTGCACCGAAATCTGTGTGTGTCCCGGTCTTGTGGATTCGCCGCCTACATCTATTATATCCGCTCCGTCATCAATCATTTTTTTTGTATGCTTTATAGCCTTATCGATATCGGTATAGCTTCCGCCATCCGAAAATGAATCGGGAGTAACATTGAGAATTCCCATGATATATGGTCTTTTATTGTTTTCAAAATATCTTTGTCCGATTATCATGTGCCGGTCATCCTCCATTTTTCTGCAATCCATAAATTACTGATTTTCAGCTTTTATCAGTTACCCGATAATGTTATTATTCTAAATGGTTATAGTCTGATTTTTCTTTTCCTCGTCCCAATAACACTCATCATACATCTTACATTCAAAGCAGTTTCTTGAGAGCTTATCCGCCTTATATAAAACGTATTTTAACTCTCTTCGGCTTGTATCCTTTGACAGCTTCTTATGACTGGAAATCGCAGAGGTTATATCATATATTTCTTCTTCGGAAAAGCCACATGCCTTAAGTATTTCAGCCGCCAGAACGCTGCCTGCTTCATGATGAGGTATGCCATCCTCATACTCCCTGCATCTTCCTATATCATGAAGCAATGCCATAGCATATATACACTCCTTGTCAAATCCAAGATTCTGCTCAAGATTCATTATGTAGGCTATTCTTGCAACAGCAAGCGAATGCTCTGTATCGTGCAGACAGAACTCACGGTTTTCTTCTGCCTTTTCAATACATGCCATACACTGATTATATATATTGTTGCTAAGTATTTTCTCTACTCTTTCCATAAGCCTCTCCTCATAAAAAACATTATCCGCAAATAATTATTCAAATTTCATATTCAAATAATCTGCTATAAATGATAACGAACCGCAAACCATAATCACACAGTCCATTTTATCCTCGCCCACATATGAAAATGCTTTTTTCAAAGCTTCATCAGCAGTTTCAGCCATATCTGTTTTTACACCTTTTTTTTCTATAAGTCCGGCAAGTATTTTTTTATCAAGTCCCCTTGGTGTATCAGGTGTAATCGTTATAGCATATTCCATATTATTGCACAAAATATCAACCATTTTTTGATATTCCTTATCCTTCAATACTCCTATTATATAAATAATTCGTTTATTTGTAAAATACTTATTTATATTGTTTCTTAAGGTGTTCCATGCAGCCTCGTTATGTGCTCCGTCCACATACACAAGAGGGCTTTCACAAACTCTCGTTAATCTGCCCTGCCAGGTAGTCTTGGCAAGTCCGTTTTTGATGTATTGCTCATCAATATCAAGTTTTTTAAGCGTCTCTATGGCAGTAGCAGCATTTATTATCTGATGCTCTCCTAAAAGCTTTATAAAATAGTCATTATTTTTGTAGTTAAAGCTTATTCCGTTTTCTCCCTCGGATATAACCTTGATATCTTTGTTTTTAACTTCTGTATAATCATCCTCTTTATCTGCACATACTGATTTCAATACTTTACTTACTTCCCTATTCTGTGGAGCAGATATACAGGCAGAGCCCTCCTTTATTATGCCGGATTTATTTTTGGTGATTTCTTCCAAGGTCTCACCCAAAAACTGCATATGATCCATACTTATCTGCGCAAACACCGAAGCAACAGGGGCAGGTATTACATTTGTCGCATCAAGAGTTCCTCCCATACCACACTCAATAAGCATGTAATCACATTTTTCTTCAGTGAAAAACAAAAAAGCTATAACCGTTTCTATCTCAAATGCAGTAGGACTGCTATAGCCATCCTCTTCCATTTCGGATATTTTACCGGCTACAGTTTCCAAAAGTCTTGCAAATGTTTCCTCATCCATATATTTTTTATTAATCTGAAATCTTTCCAGATAGGTAAATATGGTAGGTGATATATATCTTCCGATTTTATATCCTGCCTCGATAAGTGCGCTTTCCACAAACGCAAAAATGGAGCCTTTACCGTTGGTTCCTGCGATATGCAAGGCCTTGCATCTAGCTTCCGGATTACCAAGTCTTTTTAAAAGCTCCTTTATATTATCTAAGCCCGGCACAATGCCGAGCTTATTTTTTTCTTCTATATACTGTAATGCCTCTTTATAATTCATTAGTCTTCTCCAATCAGTTCCGGGTCATATTGTACGTGCTGAATCAAAGGAGTAGTCTCATCTATAGGACAGATTTCGTATCCCTCATCCTTAAGCGTATCTATCAAATCCTGAAGTCCCTCCACCATAGAATGTCTGTCGGACAAATCATGCATGAGTACAACCGAATCGCCTTCGTTGCTTCTTACATACTTCATAACATTTGCCTCAAGCTCACCTGCTGTATGATATCCGCCTTCCGCATCACCGCTTAAAGAATTCCAGTCAAAGTAGACAATTCCTCTCTCATCAAGATATTTCATGCAAAGCTGCATATCAACATTTGACACATGATTGGAGCTTCCACCCGGGAATCTGTAATACTTACAATCATAACCGGTCAAATCATACAGAAAATCATGTATATCATCGATATCCTTTTTAAATGAATCCTCATCAGCATATATTTCCCTGTAAATATGAGTGTATGAATGCATGGCAAGAGTATGACCGTCATCAACTATTCTTTGGTAAGCAGGCCATAAATCCTCATTATCATAATGAACCACAAAAAATGTAGCCTTTACATCATTTGCCTCAAGGATATCAAGAATTTCATCCGTATATATACTTGGTCCGTCATCAAACGTAAGATAAACCTTTTTGCCGTTTGGCTTCTGCTGTCCGTCAACTGATTCATCCTTCTTACTTTCACCATTGGTGTCATTTACATCCTCTGAATCCGCATTTTGTGATTTTTCAGAATCAATATCATTATCTTTTATGATATCAGCATCATTATCATCGGCATCGGCATCGGCATCACCTTCACTTGCAACTTCTGTATAGGCGGATGCAAGCGTTTCATTTTTGTTCTGCCAAACTTCCAGGCTGTCATAAGCCGTTATATCCTCTTGTGACATATCTGCAGTCGTTTCAAGCAAAGTAGTCTCAACGGATATATCTGCAGCAGATTTAAGACTTAGTTCATCCAGCTTTCTTTCAATACTGCTAAGCCTTATCATAAGATAAATGCATAAAAGGACAGGTATGGCAAACATTATTACAAATGCAGCCAAAATTAATCGTTTTATTTTTTCCACATTTTTTCTGTTATATTTAGTTGTTTTTTCATCAGAAGGTTTTATTTCCTTTTTATTATTTTCTTCCATAATTCCCTTTACAAACCTAAATATTGTGGTATAATATAGTTACAATACAAATTGCAGTTTCTTTAAGAATGGTATTTTTCTTAAAAAAGGCTGCAATTTTTATTTTATTACAAAAATGTTACAAAGTCAAGTAATTGTACGTTTTTTCAAGCTTTCTTGGCATGCTTCTTTAAGCTTAATTTGATGTCTCCGCCGATATATTTTCTACAATTTCAGTTGAACTTTTTTTCCTTGTACCTGTTTTTGTTTTAGGAGTTGTCTTTGGAGCTGTTTTCTTAGTTACTTTTTCTGCTGTTTTTTCTGTTATTTTTTCCTGTGTTACATCTTCTTCCTTCACATTCTCTTTTTCAGCCATTTCATCAATATGACTTATTAAATCCTTCACAGTCTTATTTCCCGGATTTCCGGTTGAACGCTTTTCTGTTTTCCCGACCGCTTTCTTCTCGGATATTTCCTCTGAACTTTTCTCTGCCTTTTTATTATTTTTACTCGACTGTTTTTCGGTTTTCTTAGCTGTATTATTTGCAGACTGTTTTTCAGAAATCTCCTTATTATGTTTTTCATTTATTACATTTAATGCCTGTACATAAAGCTCCCTGTATTTTTTTCCCTCCTCCTGTATCTGTCTTGTCATATCACTTAACTCATTATACTGTCTGGTATAATTTTCCTCCAAAGCCTTAATCTCCTCTGTATGCTGTCTGCTAAGCTCTTCTTTAAGACTTTCAAGCTTAACCTTAAGCTTCTCATCATTCTTTTCCTTTTCGTCTTCATATTGTTTTTCGAGTTCTTTCTTTATTTCTGCCTTTTCCGCTTCAAGGCTTTTGAGTTTATTTTCATATTTTTCCTGTCTTCTGTTTTCCTCTTCCTCATCGATAAGATATTCTCTTGAAAGACCTATATCCTCTTGTCCGTCAATAGAAAGCCTAAAATACTCATATGGAGTTTCTTCACTTACTTTTATCTTAAGATATATTTCCTCATTAATTTCAGTAATGTCATATTTTAAAATTCTTTCTTTTTCTGAAAGCATAAGTTTCGTCTTTCTGTCTCCGTTTGGATTAATGTACCTTATCTCATAAGCGTTCTTTCCATCATTATAAATCTGATAGCTTACATAAATTTTTTCATTTATGACAAACATTTTTAGATTTGATACATCCCACACCTCATTTGTTCCGGTTATCAAAATAAGACTTTCCTCTCTTCCAACCTGCTTCCATTTCACCTCATTTGTATTGCTTATATAAACAACATATAAATTATTTCTAAAGTACAAGCAGTCAAGCGCCGAAAGATAATCTCTTGCGACAACGGCACTCTGCATATTTCTTACATTTGTAATGAAAATAATTGTTATATTGTTGCCCTCATCATAAACTACTGCCTTTCTTCCATCCGATAAAGAGTTTATAAATTCCATAAAATCTCCTGAAAAAATATATTTATTCTATCTATATTCATATTTTTTCATAATATTTCATTTTTCTTTAACTAATATAAATAATGTGAATATATTAAACTAAGCATATAAGAAAGGAATAGTCCCATGGCTAAAAACTGTAATTCTAATAACCAAAGATTATTTAACAACAATACAACAGGCAATGGCGATTGTGGCTGTGGCGCTACAGATGTATGCTTAAATCCACAATGCGGTGATCCTAAGGTTTTAAATTGTTTATCACCGGTTATCTACGATGAAGTCGGCATAAATGTATGTCAGACCATACCACTCCCTGAAGGATTTTTAGCAGATTATCCGACTGCGTATTATGCAACAGCAGAGGTTATCGACATAACCCTTGATGCTGCCGAAGGAGAAGATGAAACCACAGTTACACCTATAGTGACAAGACCCAATTGCTACGAAGTTACACTCACTAATCTTTCCGTAGATTTTGCTATAAAACTCTACGATTACAATAAAAGACTTCTTGCAACCTTATCACTTCCAGATATAACATATCTGCCATCTGATACAGACGCTCCGGGATATGACAGTGAAACCAATCCTACATCAACCACCTTAGACATATTTGCACCATACGGAATAAGCTATGTTGACGGCGACTTAACCGAACCATTATTAAATGTAATTGGTTTTACAGATACAAACAATACGGTTTGTCAGGGTCTTAATCTTATGGCACTTCCTAAGGTTTTAGACTTTGAAGCAACAGATTCAGACATTACCATAGGTCTTACACTGTTATGCAACTGTGTTTATTTTAACGCATACAGAATACAACATGACGGCAAAGCAAATGCATCAAGAGGAAGTCTTGTTACAGAAGATGATTCTGTACGTATGGATTTTGTAGAAGGAAGCTTACTTGACAGAAATATCAAGCCACTCGAGCTTTGCAATCCGGGCGATGCTAAGAATCCAAATGTAAATGATGATATAAACAATTGCGGCGGTTCAAATTAAAAATGTAAATTATGGCATTTTTTTAATAAACAAATAATCTGAAAAATAAAGCTAATACTATCTATGTTAATCTAAATAGTATTAGGAGATGTTAATATGAAAAATATAAGAAAAATATTATTAACAACCTTGTCTTTAGTTTTACTTTCAGTATCTCTTACCGCCTGTGGCGCAGGAAATGATGAAACAACAAGAGACGAGGCAACAACCGAAGGAACCAGAGACAATGATAACATCATGGACGATGCAGGTGATGCTGCAGACGACCTAATAGACGGTGTCGGTGATGGAGCCAAGGATGTTATCGACGGTGTTCAGGATGGTGTTGATGAAATCACCGGCAACGATGATGACGATGACAGAAATGACAATAACAACAGAAATAATACCAATAATAAAAAGAACACTAACAACAGGTAAAGATATATCCTAACGCATTCCTGTAACAAAGTGGTGCAGCCATATAAATGGCTGCACCATATTTCTACATATGAAAAGCTTTATGCTTTTTATTCATCATTTCATCATATTGGACATACATTTTTTGTACACTGTTCTCCAAAAGATAATAATGCATTACATATGGTATGAGTAAAACAAGAAGTGCAATCGTAAGTAAAAGCATAACCAGCTTACCGCTGTAATTAAGATATATAATAGTCATAAGTGTCATTAAGGCAAACAAGACCGTAACGATAAGATGTACTATTCTTTCATGAGCAAAAAAACCTGTCTGAACAAGATGTTTTTTTATCTCTTCATCCCAGTCTGTTTCCTTATTATCTTCCTCTAATAAATTATCCACATACGCAAGATATGCAAGAATTCTTTTTTTCATATGTAACCTCCAGTGTCATTCTTTTGTTTTTATTTTATGTTTCATTTTATAGAAGAAAAGCACTAATTTTTCAGGTATACGTTTTAGTATTATCTGTATCTCCTCATGCTTGGCTATCGGTTTTACAAGTATACTGTGAAGCTTTGCATTATTAGCACCCCAAATATCAGTAAAAAGCTGGTCACCCACAAAAAATGTATTATCTTTATCAGTTCCCATTTTATCCATAGCCTTTATATAACCTTTAGCCAGCGGCTTACCTGCCTTATATATGTATACAGCTCCGAATTCTTTGTTAAAATCCGCCACACGCTGCTCGTCATTATTGGATAAGAAGCAAACCTTATACCCCATAGCCATAAGTTTTTTTATCAACACAGAAGCACGAAAATCAGCCGGTGCATCATGCTCTACAAGTGTATTATCTATATCGAAAATAACTCCTCTATATCCATCATTATAATACTTTTTAAAATCTATAGAATACGTTGAGTCATAATATTCAGTCGGATAAAAAATTTTAAACATAAAAAACCTCTAACCTATAATTAATTTTACTCCATAATATTAAACAATCAAATCACTCTAAACCATAATTATTTTTACAAGCAATAAATTTGATTGCTATAACCTATAATATAACTTTATAACATCAATTTTACAATACAAAAAACATTTAAAAAAACAAATCTATTTTTAAGTATGAAAGAAATTATATATACTCTCTGCAACTGCATCAGTAATTCCGTCTACATTTTTCAGTTCATCAACACCTGCACTCTTTATATGTTCAATATCCTTAAAATGCTTAAGCAGTGCTTTTCGTCGTGCCGGACCGACCCCCTCTATCTCGTCCAAAATGGAATGAACTTGATTTTTACTTCTAAGCTGCCTATGATATTCTATGGCAAATCTGTGTGCCTCATCCTGAAGAGCTGTAACCATAAGCATAGCCTCACTTCCTTTCGGGAAGTCTACCTCTTTGTTGTTATAATAAAGTCCTCTGGTATGGTGGTTATCATCCTTAACCATACCGCATACAGGTATATCTATGCCAAGACTGTCAAGCACCATAAGCGCCACATTGACCTGTCCCTTTCCGCCATCCATCATGATTACATCCGGATACACATCCAGCTTTTCATCGGTAAACCTTCGACTTAAAACCTCCTTCATGGAAGCGTAGTCATCCGGTCCTTCTATTGTCTTAAGTCTGAATTTACGATACGAATTTTTCTTTGGAACACCCTTTTCAAATACTACCATGGATGCAACACTCAAGGTACCGGAGATATGAGATATATCAAAAGCCTCCATCCTGTCTGCTGAAGGTATTCCAAGTATATCTGCTATATCCTTTGTCGCTCCTACAGTTCGTTTTTCCTGTCTTTTTATCCTCTCCACATCCTGCTTCAATACAAGTGCAGCATTGTCATAAGCAAGCTTTAATAGTTTTTTCTTTTCACCCTTTTGCGGCACGTAAACCCTTACCTTAGATCCCCTTCTCTCTGAAAGATATCCCTCTATTATCAAAAGCTCATCTATATTCTCCTGTACAAGTATCTCCTTTGGAAGATATGGTGTTCCGGAATAGTACTGTTTAACAAAGGCCGTTAATATATCACATACCGTTTCTTCATTATTTGTATTCATATGGTGATGTTCTCTTCCCAGAAGCTTTCCCTCTCTTACAAAAAATACAGTAACAACCGCATCCGTTTCATTAGATGCACATGCGATTACATCTCTGTCTTCTCCACTTGTTACGCTCATTTTCTGCTTGTCCATGATATGATTAATACTCTCTATTAAATCTCTTGTTTCAGCAGCCTTTTCAAACTCCATTTCATCTGCATAAAATTTCATTTTTTCCTTAAGAGAATTTACTGTATCCTTATAATTTCCATTTAAAAAATCAATCGCTTTATCTATATTTTTTTTATATTCTTCAGAAGAAATGTATCCATTGCAAGGTGCACTGCACTGACCTATCTGATAGTAAAGGCATGGTCGTTCTTTACCTATATCGCGGGGAAGATTTCTATTGCAATTACGCAATTTGTACAACTTATTTATAAGTTCAATTGTATCCTTAACTGCTCTCGGATTAGTATAAGGTCCAAAATATTTTGACCTGTCTCTTTTCATATTGTGACTATATAAAACTCTCGGATAATCTTCCTCAACAGTAACCTTTATATAAGGATAACCCTTATCATCTGTCATAAGCGTATTATATTTCGGTCGATATTCTTTGATAAGATTACACTCCAAAACAAGTGCCTCCATCTCTGATGAAGTCACTATATATTCAAAATAAGCTATCTGTGAAACCATCTTTACAATCTTGGGTGAATTATTGTGTCCGTGACCCTCACGAAAATACTGTCTCACCCTATTATGCAGGCTAATCGCCTTACCTACATAGAGTATATCATCATTGGCACTATGCATGATATATACTCCGGGTTCCTTAGGAAGTTTGCTTAATTCAGTTTCTATATCAAAATTATTTTCCCGCATATATTTCACTTTCTTTTTTGTGATAAGAAGCCTCGAAACAACAGCTGTCCGGTTTACATTATTCCATCATTCTAACAGGATAAACCCTCACACTTGATGGGCTTATGGCAAACATAAAGGGGGTATACTATGATACCCCCAATATATGATAAAGGTTTTTTTGTGTCTAAATTATAATAAATCAGCTCTTAATTTCTTGATAACCTGCAAAGTCTTATCTCTCAACTCTTCTGCATCATAGAGTGCCATCATTGTATTCTTATCAATTTTAGCAGCTATAACCGCATCAAGCCAATCATTTACATAAGACTGAACGTATGCAACGTTTTCTTCAGATTTATCTTTAAGCGCTATAATTATGTTATTGAGATTCTCAATAACAGTAGGTGTTGAGCTAGTATTTGATACAGGAGTCTGTGTGCTCTCATCTGATAACTCAATAACCTTACCTGTCTTGGTAATGATAACTTTCTTGTTAGGTGTAGATTCAGTCTTTGAAGAACTTCCGCCTTTCTTATCAAGAAGTTTCTCAACTACCTTAACAAGACATACAACACTGTATGTACTTTCCTCAGGTGTCTGCTTAACATTGCCCTTTTCAGTATACTGATGCCATAACCACTCTGACTTGAGAAGCATTTCCTCATTCTTAGTATCTGATAAGAGTTTTGTAAGATCAGGATCCATAGCTGGTCCGGAATTCTTACCAAATAATCCTCCTGATTTTTGAGCCTCAGGTTTCTTATATTTAGCAGGAACAGCAACATCATTATATGTCTTAATAAGCAGTTTTTCAGCAGCCTTAGGATCATAGCTGTTACTGATTATATTGACCTTACCACTGTTAAGACCATTTACTATCATATCCTCAGCTGTCATAAATACGAGTGCCTTCTGTCTGTCATCAAGCAATTGCTTAATCTCATAATTAGTCTTTGACTTTTCAAGAATAGAATTCTTTCTA
>JAFUEG010000070.1 GCA_017464045.1 Lachnospiraceae bacterium | reverse complement strand
TACTTGCTACTGCTATCTCAGGTCCTGCATGTGTATAAAGAACATAATCACTTTCGCGGGCTATGGTCGAACCCTTTACGTTTACAATTGATAAAACCTTCGAACCCTTGGATTTTGCAAGCTTAAGCGCCTCCAGAGTATCTATTGTTTCACCCGACTGTGATAAAACGATTGTAAGTGTATGCTCGTCAATAATCGGATCCTTATATCTGAACTCTGATGCTATCTCCACGATTACCGGGATTCTAAGCTTCTTTTCTATAAGCTGCTTACCCACCATACCTGCATGCATGGCAGTTCCGCAGGCAACAACCGTAACATTTGTGCAATTCTCAAATACCGCATCATCTATCTCATCCTCGGTAAAATCAGGAAGTCCGGCTGAAATTCTCGGAACAACGGTATTTCTTATGGCATCCGGCTGTTCGTATATCTCCTTAAGCATAAAGAACGGATAACCACCCTTTTGAGCACTGGTTATATCCCAGTTGACGGTAAGAAGCTTCGGCTTTACTTCATTTCCCTTTAAGTCCTTGATATCTATTCCCTTATCGGTAAGCGTAAGTATATGATATTCAGGAACTACAAAGTATTCCTTCGAAAATGCAATGAGCGCAGTAAGGTCTGATGCGATGACCGAACCCTTATCACAGGATGTAGCTACCATAGGGCTTACATTTCTAATAGCAAATATCTTGCCCGGAATATCCTGAAACATTATGCAAAGGGCAAATGCTCCGGAAAGAATCTTTACAACCTGCTTGATTGCCCTGTACGGATCATCCTCATAAAACTTGTCGATAAGTGCTGCGACAACCTCCGAATCTGTTTCTGAAACAATGGTGTCCTGAAGGCCATACTCAACTATAAGCTCACGATAATTTTCAATGATACCATTATGTATAAGAACCACCTTGCCGCATCTGTGAGGGTGCGCATTGGTGTCGGTTACTCCTCCGTGTGTAGCCCATCGTGTATGTCCGATACCACAGGTTGCATCAAGCTCCTCCGAATTGCAAAGCTTCTTTAGTTCGACAACCTTGCCGGTTCTTTTTCTTAAGGTAATCTCGCCATCAGCAAGAAGTGCGATTCCCGCACTGTCATAGCCTCTGTACTCGAGCTGTTCCAAACCATTTATAATAATATCCTTTGCAGGTATATTACCTGTAAATCCAATAATTCCGCACATAAAATGATCTCCTTATTCCATTTTTAATTTTCAAAACAAAAATATACAGACAATTTCTTTATATTAGCGAATTTGTCCTATACAATTATATTTTATTATAATCAATCGTACATCATACCATTTGAATATAAATGTATTCTTAATTAAATCATGCCATCCTGGTAAAATGTATTCTTGATTTTTACCGTTTGCAAGACCTCTGTTTTGAAGTTACCCTCATATTTAATCTCACATATCGCACACGGTAATCGTACGGGAAAGCATCCGCCGAAATTTCGATAACCTTCCTCCTCGTCAACCCGAAAGATGTCATGCCACATCGGACACATATCACGTCTTTACCCATCTGACAGGTGCTGGCGCTAAGGTTCTTAACCTTTCGAAATCCATATCCTCCTACATATAGACATCTTATTATATCATAACCACAAAATAAACGCAAATATGATACTTTTTAAAATATTTAACATATCTGAATCCAACGGATTCAAATAAAAAAATCGGCCAAAACTATCCAAAATGTAGCAGATATATGATATAATGAGATTTACGGCGATGAGAACTTGCGGATATCAATATAAAGCGAAAGATCATTATGCTGTAATACGAGATGAATAAACATTGCAAAATTAACTTTTAGAGGAGAATTATTATGAATTTTAAAGAAAAAAGAGAAAAAAGTAATATGTTATTTATCACAGGTGGATTGTTTGCTATTTTTCTTATAGCTCTAATTCTATTTGGAAAACATACCTTTTCTTATACATTTTCCGGAAAAACCAAGGATGCTAATCAAATAATAGCCTCCGGAGAAGAATTAAAAAAAGGTGATATGGTTACATTAAAAATTTATTATTTAACGTCTGCATATGCCGAAACGAAAGGAAACTTTAAAACAAGGCAAAGTGCTTATCATTACATTGCGTGGCTTGAGGATGGCAGTCTTATATCCATTTCCGCACATGATAACGACACTATTCAAAAGTTTAATAAATTTGCAGACGAGATCTATGACTATTCATGGGGAAAAACCGCTACAGCACCAGCGCCAATTACAATTACAGGGAACATTCACAAAATAAATTCCAAGGTGAAAAAGTTTTATAACGATCAAGTCGACGCTGCAAAATATACCCTTAATCCAAATACCATGAGCATGGAAAGGGATGAATCTAAATTTTCAAAGGTATATGATTTAGAAATTGATACCAACTATTCAAGAAGTAGTATGAAATTATTATCTGTTGTTATAATACTATTGACTGTTTTATCCGGAGTGGCATTTATATATATATTGCTTTTCTATGACAGAGACTCAAAAATTCCGGCTGAACAGCCTGTTTCAAGATCCTATAATACCACTGCCTCCAATAATATTGAAAATGATCCGATATTCAATAAATCATTTTATAATACATACACCAATAAAAATTCCGACAGCAGTACCATGGAAAAGGTCAAAAAATCCGAATCAGATTTCAAGTCTGACATTTTAGATGACAGTTTTGACGACGATTATGAATCAGACAACGAACCAAAATCCACCGGCAGCAAATTTAAGCTTAAGGATATCGACTAATAATTATTCAACGTATCGTATTTAATTAATTTCATAATTTTTTTAAATTATTTTCAATAAATTTGATAGTCCTCTACGTATATTATATATAAATCATTTTGGAAAGAATATATCAGGGAGGTATGTGGTTATGAAAAAAAAATATATTAGTATGATATTGTGCCTTGTTTTATGCTCTTCGCTTTTTGGATGTGGCAAAACATCTGATTCTGATAACAAAAACACACAAGATACTGAGAGCAGCAAAAATAATGATACCGAGGTTAACATAGCACTTGATTATTCGGAGAATGATATAATCCTTGTACGCGATTATAATAATTATGCGGAGGGCTTTGTTCGATATGGTTATTTTGTCGATGGTGGAGGAAATATATATAATTATAGTTTTTCAGATGGATTCTATGGTGACAATTCTTTCTACAGTAACGGTTCGTATTCTATGATAGAGGAGCTTCAGGCAATTCAAAAATACGCTGAACCCACCGGCTCATGCGATACAAGTCTTGTTGAAATGCTCTATACGGAAGGTATGCAGATAGACCCGGCTGCAAAACCGGAAACCGGCCCGATCTTTGCCTGCGATGCCGGACAATCAAATCTTTATTTCCATAACCCAAAAACCGATGAATTTATCGTTATCTGTGGTGCAGGTGATACGGAGCTTATTCCAACAGACAAGCATTCAGAGATTATTTCCAACCTGGAAGGAAAGATAGATGTCTCGGAAAGGTCAAGTGACCCTATAATGCTTTTTACACCTGATTATTACAATTATGCCAACGCCCATTGCGGATATATGGATGGACTTGAAGGCGATTACGTTTTACTGAGTCAAGGCGAGGTTGCAGCCTTTAGAGAACTTACGGACTTTGATATCAATACTCTTTTTCCTAATATATCAACCGATGAAGAGGATTACCCATACGGTCGCTATATCTACTTTGTAAACATTGAAAATGTGCCTTCTACAGGTTACAACATAGTATATGATGCCATGCTAAAGCAGGGTGATAAATATGTATTTATTCCGGGTAAAAACTATAAAACACCGGAACCAGAAGAAACTGTAGGTGAAGCAATGGACGGATTTATAAATGTATATGCTGTATGCTTCGCTGACAGTAGCCCTGAATATTATGATTTTCTTGATTGGGGAGGTGAGCCGCTAAAGCGGGTTGAAGCTTCTGATATTCCAAATAATACTACAAGCGATTCAGATTACGATGATATATGGGAAATGGCTGCCGGAGAATACTATTTTGCAAGTGGTGCAGGCGCCTGGTCTACAGACCTTACGCTTTATGAAGATGGTTCATTTGATGCCCAGTATCACGACTCCAATATGGGCGAATCCGGTGACGGATATGACGGAACAACCTACTTCGGAATATGCTCCGGTCAGTTTACCATAACCGGAAAGGTTGATGATAATATATATGAAATGAGTATGGAGATTACAGACCACTCTCCTTCAGATTTGGAATATATCGAAACCTACGAGGAATCTGATTACAAGAACCGTATGGTTTCCTCCGATGTATACGGTATCGATGGCGGCACAACCTTCTGGCTCATCTTAGAAGGTGCACCAACCGACGAATTACCTGAAGGATTCATTTCCTGGATGGCAATGTCTCGTGCCTGGGGTAACGATATTCCTGACACTCTTCCATTTAATGGCATATATAACATAGATGGAGACGCAGGCTTCGGACAGTAAAAAACAAATTTCGGTTTATCGCAGAGAGACAGGTATAAAAACTCCTGACACATGGAATGTACTTTAAATTCTTATATATGACAGATAAAGAAAACAGGTGGCTGCTACAACTAACCAGCAATTTGTTAAATCAGCGCACTCGTACTTTCTTGATTTTGCACAAAACCAATAAACTCGCTTCGCTCAAACACATTGGTTTTATGCGTGCAAAATCAATCCAAGTACTCGTTGCTGATTTTAAACAAATCGGGTCAAATGTTGTAGCAGCCACCTGTTTTCCTTACCTGTCATGCTAAGGTTTATAAAACATTCCATGTGTCAGGAGCTTTCATACCTGTAGCTTAAAACCGCGCTCTAGAGCGCGGTTTCAAGCTCATAGTTATTCATAAATTAAAATAAAAATCAACAAAAATACACACTATGCTTTTGGACGCAACGTAGCTTTGGTTAATGGATGTACAGCTAACCATTTCCTATCCATCATTTCCAAGTAGGTTAAACTGGCTCTCATTCTTTTGAACTTATACATTTCTGCCCCAAATCCTTTAGTATCATAATTGATCAATTTGTACTCAAACTTTTCCATTTTAATCCTCTTGTAAATCCCGATTTTTACAACTTTTGTTACCAACTTGCCTTCTTTTATTGCTTTGTTTTTTCCTAAACCGGTAATAAATCTTGATTTTTCGCAGCCTTTGTTACCAGTTTGCCTTCTTTTATTGCTTTGTTTTTTTCTAAATCGGTAACAAATTCTGATTTATCGAGCAAGGACCGGTAGGATATGCATGATGAATATGTGTTTATGTTTATATACTTATTATTTCTTGTGATTTTAAACATATGGCTATAAATCGGGGCGTTTTCTTGTGTTCTGTTAGCCACAATCTGCTTATTCTTCCGGAAGTTACTTGATTATGGCTATAAATCAGAGCGTTTTCTTGTGTTCTGTTAGCCACATCCTATTTTTAATATTAATCAATTATGCTTTCATACCTGTAGCTTAAAACCGCGCTCTAGAGCGCGGTTTTAAGCTACAGGTATCCTGTTATCACCTATACATGACACAAACCCTGATAATTTATATAAAGAAAAGTATAGGAAAAGGCTGATACAACAACAGTTATCCCGATTTGTGTAAAATCAAAAGCGAGAATCCGAAATAGGTGCGTTAAAAAATCGAACTGTTTGAGCGTAGCGAGTTTTCGATTTTTAGCACCTATAAAGGATTTGAGCTTATTGATTTCACAAATTGCTGGATAGTTGTGTATCAGCCTTATTCATATACTTTTCGTATAGTAAACTTAAATTGGTGTGAGTTATGTAAAGGTGATAACAGGACACCCACGTTTTTGCGATAAACCGTATTTAGCTTATCATCGCGCCGGCAGGCATATCCTTTTCTGCGGTGAGGAGAGCAAGGTTGCCTTCGAAATCCTCTGCGCAAAGGAGCATACCTTCTGATAAAACACCTGCAAGCTTAGTAGGCTTAAGGTTGGTAATTACAACAACTTTCTTTCCAACCATCTGCTCAGGTGTGTAGTAATTCTTAATACCCGATACAATCTGAAGAACCTTTCCGTTAACCTGTACCTGTGAGCAAAGAAGTTTCTTCGAATCCTTTACCTCCTCACAGGAAATGATCTCACCCATCTGAAGAGCCATCTTATTAAACTCATCGATGGTGATTTCTTCTTTCTGCTTAGTCTCGATGGTAGGAATCTTAAGCTCAGTCTTACTTTGTTTCTTAGGCTTTTCCTCCTCCGGCTCATCTTCCTTGGATGGGAAACGTTTTTCTATCTCATCAAGCATCTTCTCTGTATCAATTCTTGCAAATAAGATTTCCGGTTCAGACGTAACCTTACTGCCTGATGGATAAAGTCCAAAGCTTGAAAGCTCAGTTACTCTTCTCTTTTCGGCATTTAACTGCTTTAAAATCTTTTCAGAGGTTTCAGGCATAAACGGCTCAAGAAGTGAAGCACCGACAATTATGCTCTCAACTAAGTTATATAATACCATATTGAGTCTGTCCTTATGCTCATCGTCCTTTGCAAGAACCCAAGGCTCTGTCTCATCAATATACTTGTTACATCTTCTGAAAAGATTGAATATCTCTGTTATGGCATCGGCTACTCTTAGCTTGTCCATACAGGTATTAACCTTTAATCTTGTATCCATCACAACCTTCTTAAGATCCTCGTCTACAGCCTGGCTTTCGCCGGAATTGGTAACCACGCCGTCAAAATACTTATTGGACATGGAAATAGTTCTGTTTACGAGATTGCCAAGGGTATTGGCAAGGTCTGAGTTAATTCTTTCTATAACGAGCTCCCATGAGATAAGTCCGTCATTTTCATATGGCATCTCATGAAGAAGGAAATATCTTACTGCATCAACTCCAAACAAATCAACCATATCGTCAGCATAGATAACATTTCCTCTTGACTTGCTCATCTTGTTGCCCTTGTTGTTACCCTGTAAGAGCCACGGATGACCAAATACCTGCTTTGGTAACGGTAAATCAAGAGCCATAAGCATACATGGCCAGTAAATGGTATGGAATCTTAAAATATCCTTACCGATAAGGTGAAGGTCTGCCGGCCAGTATTTCTTAAATAATTCATCGCTAGGCTCGTCCACCTTGTAGCCAAGTCCGGTGATATAGTTTGATAATGCATCTATCCAAACATATATTACGTGCTTTGGATCAAAGTCAACCGGGATACCCCACTTAAATGAAGTTCTGGATACGCATAAATCCTGTACTCCCGGAAGAAGGAAGTTGTTCATCATTTCATTTTTTCTTGATTCCGGCTGTATGAAATCAGGATTTGCATTTATATATTCGATAAGCTTAGGTGTATATTTACTAAGCTTGAAGAAATATGCCTCTTCCTTTGCAGGCTGTACCTCACGTCCACAGTCAGGACACTTACCGTCTACAAGCTGTGACTGAGTAAAGAATGACTCGCAAGGAGTACAATACATTCCCTCGTACTCACCCTTATAAATATCGCCTTTATCATAAAGCTTCTTGAAAATCTTCTGAACCTGCTTTTCGTGATCCTCATCTGTGGTTCTGATAAACTTGTCATATGAAGTGTTCATCAAATCCCAGATACCCTTTATCTGAGAGGATACTTCATCGACAAATTCCTTTGGTGTTGAAAGATTTTCAAACGCCTTTATCTCTATCTTTTGTCCATGCTCATCTGTTCCTGTCTGGAATCTTACATCATATCCCACAAATCTCTTATATCTTGCAATACTGTCTGCCAGAACAATCTCATAAGTGTTGCCTATATGAGGCTTACCTGATGTGTATGCTATGGCTGTTGTGATGTAATACGGTCTCTTTGACATTTTATTTCCCCCTTTTTTATATAGTTCTTCTATTCTTAATCGATTAGAGTTTTCTCTTTTATTAATATCAAAGGCAGATTATCTCTGCCTTTATAAGTATTTAACCTACTCTTAATTTAAACTTTTGTTCATCATGCTCGTTGTCAACTATCTCTATCTGTCCGCCTAAAGCTCTTATCTTTCCATCGAAATCTTCATATCCTCTTAAGATATATTTTATAT
>JAFUEG010000069.1 GCA_017464045.1 Lachnospiraceae bacterium | reverse complement strand
ATTACCAGACTTTGAAAAACTGTATAGTTTCTATGGATTATGCAGAGAATATTATTGTTATAAAAACTGTTTCGGGTATGGCTATGGCTGTTGGTACTTGTGTCGACAGACTTAGTATATCAGGCATATTAGGCTGTATAGCCGGAGATGATACATTGTTTTTAGCTATCAAGGATAAAACACATGCGGAGAAGATAATTGGAGAAATAAACGATGTTATTAAATATGCACATTAAAAATATAGCTTTGATTGATGAGCTGGATATTGACTTTGAAGACAAATTAAATATACTTACCGGTGAGACGGGTGCCGGAAAATCTATAATAATAGGTTCTTTAGGTATTGGCTTAGGAGGAAGATTCGACAGAAATTTACTTCGTGACGAGCAAAAGGATGGACTTGTTGAACTTATATTTTCCGTAGATGATGAGTATATCAGAAGTAAGCTTGATAATATTGATATCAGTCCTGATGAAGAAGGACAGATATTTTTATCGCGTAAGCTTAATCAGGCAGGTCGTGTAGTCAATCGTATAAATGATAATACGGTTACACTGTCTAAATTAAAAGAGACAGCAGGAATATTGATTGACCTGCATGCACAGCATGAGCAGCAATCACTTCTTATAAAGAATAAACATCTTGAAATCCTTGACAGATATGGAAGTGATGAGATAACTGAAAAAAAGGCAGAGGTTAAGGAACTTTATGATACTTATGTAAACCTCTTGGATAAGCTTGGTTCTATGAATATGTCGGAGGATGAAAGACTTAGAAAGAAAGATTATATTACATATAGGATAAATGAGATTACTTCGGCACATCTTGTAGAGGGAGAAGATGAGAATTTAGAGGTTTATTATAAAAAAGCTGTGAATTCAAAGGACATATTAGAGGGGTTAGATAAGATACATAGTATAACCGGTTATGATGGAGGAGCATCCTTCGGAAATTCTGTATCTTATGCACTCTCAGATATGAAAGGATTGGTAGAACTTGATCCGGATTTGGATGGTACTTATAAGATATTAAGTGATATAGAAACTATGCTTAATGATTTTAACAGAGAGCTATCCGACTATATGAAGAGTATGGAGTTTGATGAGGCGGAATTTAAAGAGACTGAAGATAGGCTTAATCTTATAAATGGTCTTAAGAGTAAATACGGAAATACTATTGATTTGATACTTAAGTCGTAAGATGAGCTTGAGGCTTCATTAAATGAGTTGTCTGATTATGAGACAAAGCTTGAAAGAATAAAATCTAAGCTTAATGAGACAGAAAAAATGCTTAAGCTTAAGAGTGATGAGCTAACAAGTGTTAGAAAGAAAAATGCAAAGATATTGTGTGAGTTGATAAAAAAATCATTGAATGAGCTTAATTTTATGAGTGTTTCATTTGATATGACATTTAATAAGCTTGACAGATATACGGCATCCGGTAATGACGAAGCTTATTTTATGATTTCAACAAATGTAGGTGAACCTGTAAAACCGCTTTATGAAGTAGCTTCCGGCGGAGAACTATCCAGAGTTATGCTTGCCATAAAGTCAAGTCTTGCAGCAGAGGATGACATTCCTACACTTATATTTGATGAAATTGATGTAGGTATAAGTGGTAAGACTGCACAGAAGGTTGCAGAGAAAATGTCTGTTATAGCAAGAGAACATCAGGTTATATGTATTACACATCTGCCACAGATTGCGGCTATGGCCGATTCACATTATGTAATTGAAAAAGTTGTGGAAAATAATAAAACAATTACCAAAATAAAGAAGCTGAAAAAAGAAGAAGAGACTCTTGAACTGGCTCGAATTTTGGGCGGAGCTGATATTACAGAAGCTAATTTAGCGAGTGCTGCTGAGATGAAAGGATTGGCAGAGAGTACAAAATTATACTGATTAATTAATTTTATATTATCAATACTAAAAGTACATGGTTTTTGTCATGTACTTTTTTATTTGCGAGGTTGATACTATGAAAGAAAGAGAAAAAAAGCTGTATAGAGTAATACTTATGATAATTCTTACATTTGTAATATATCTGATAAGTGTTACTATAAGAAATTATTTTCTATCAGGACACGTGATAAATGATGGTATATATCTTCCTGAGACTTCAGTACCTGCCAATGAAAATGTAATTGACAGTGGAACATTTGATACGGAAGAAAGAAAAGTTATGCCATCGGGGATTCCTATTGGAATATATGTAAAAACCGAAGGCGTTATGGTAATTGATACAGGTGTGATAAATGGTTTCGACGGAAAACTATACTCTCCCTGCAAGGATATTCTGTGTCAGGGAGATTATATTGTAAGTATAGACGGAATTTCAATAAATGATAAAAAAAGTCTGGTTGAGGCAGTAGATGAGTGTGGTGGTAATACCGTTGACATTGGAGTGGTAAGAGACAGGGAAGAACTGCACTTTAATGTAATGCCGGCTATGAATTCTGAAGGAAAATATAAACTCGGATTATGGGTAAAAGATGATATTTCGGGTATAGGAACTCTTACCTATGTTGATGAGGATAGTTTTGCCGCACTTGGTCATAGTATAAATGATAATGATACAGGTATTATATTTAAGATTTCGGATGGAGCAATATATAATGCTAATCTGGTAAATATTGTCAAACCTTATGATAAAAATCCGGGAAGACTTGAGGGTATAATAGATTATTCCGCTGTAAATATTATAGGACGTGTAAAATCCAATACGCTATTTGGAATATCAGGAAATCTTAGTAATAAGATTGATTATAATGATTATGGTACAGAATGGATGCCCGTTGCACCTAAGGAAGACGTGAAGGTTGGAAAAGCATATATCTTATCTGCCGTATCAGGCACGCAGGAGT
>JAFUEG010000068.1 GCA_017464045.1 Lachnospiraceae bacterium | reverse complement strand
TGTAATAATTGTAAATAAGGGTAAGTGAATATGATTATCAGTTTTTACATATTTTCTACTCCTGATTTTACAATACGATTAACAAGACTATTATACGAGGAGGATTTGATATGTTAGCAGTAAAGATATCACTCAATTCTATTGACAAAGTAAAAAGCTTTGTAAATGATATCAGCGGTTTCAATGCTGAATTTGACCTTGTTTCAGGCAGATATGTTATCGATGCAAAGTCAATTATGGGTATCTTCAGTTTGGATATATCCAAGCCAATTGAGCTTCATATTCATACTGAAAATGAAGAAGAAGATATTATGGCAGCAATTAAACCATACATTGCAGAATAGATTTAATGATGCAGCAATAGTTCAATATAATATTCTTATTAATAAAAAGCTCCGCATATCATTGCGGAGCTTTTTATTTCTACTTTAATCCATATACATGATCATTCCCGGTCCAAGATTCTCAGTTGGTCTGGCAGTGAATCCATTGCTTATATAGAACTTTTCACGCCCCTTAGCACACATAAGACAAAGCATCATGGTCGTATTCTCTTCCCTTAATCCTTCCACAAATTCTTTAAGCCTTTTTATAATAAGGCTTCCTACACCTCTTTTTTGCGCCTCCGGAACTACAATCAAATCCTGTATGTAACATATAACTGCACCATCACCTACTATACGTCCCATACCAATAATATATCCATCATCATCTATAGCCTTTACATTAAAAAGACAATTTTCAAGTGCCTTTTCGGCTTGTTTTTTAGAAAGCTTTTTCCAATTAACCTTTGCCCTTATGGCAAGATATTCATCTACAGTAATTTTATTTTCAACTAAAGTAATCATAATCGGGCTAATTCCTATCTGTAATAAACTTTTATAACCTGACAGCAACATTTCTATTATAAAGATATCTTTTTAAATCCATTATCTCAAGTTCCTTATAATGAAATAATGAGGCTGCAAGTGCGGCATCTGCCTTACCCTCGGTAAGTGCTTCATAAAAATGCTCTTCTGCTCCAGCACCTCCAGATGCTATGACAGGTATGGATACATTTTCAGATACAAGTCTTGTAAGTTCTATATCGTATCCTGCTTTAGTTCCATCACAATCCATACTTGTAAGAAGAATCTCACCAGCTCCATACTTATCCATCTTAATTGCCCATTCTATAGCATCTATGCCTGTATCTATTCGTCCACCATGCTTATATATAGTCCATCCCGAACCATTTTCTCTTCTTCTGGCATCTATAGCAACTACTACACACTGGCTTCCAAATTTATCAGCAGCATCTCTGACAAGTTCCGGATTATCAATGGCCGCTGAATTTACAGACACCTTATCAGCGCCTTCCCTTAAAATGGCCTTAAAATCGTCAACAGTTCTTATACCTCCGCCTACAGTAAACGGAATAAAAACATTTTCAGCAACACGTCTTACCATATCAACAACTATACTTCTTGAATCCGAAGATGCAGTTATATCAAGAAAAACCAACTCATCCGCACCTGCCTTATCATATGCAGCTCCAACAGATACCGGATCTCCCGCATCCTTTAAATTTACAAAATTTATTCCCTTGACCACTCTGCCGTTATTGACATCAAGACAAGGGATAATGCGTTTCGTGTGCATAACTAACCTCACATATTCTAAATATCTAATATCAATAAGTAATAATATATAAAACTATAACTCAATAAAATTCCTAAGTATCTTAAGTCCAACCTCAGAGCTTTTCTCCGGATGAAACTGACACGCATATATATTTTTATGCTCAACAGAGGCATGTATAAGTGTCGAATACTCACTTATTGCAGCAACATCCTGTTCATTATTTGACTCGAGATAATATGAATGAACAAAATAAACATAGGAATTATCATCGACACCTTCAAAAAGCTTTGCACCTTTTTTTATCTTAATTGAATTCCATCCTATATGAGGGACCTTTAATCCATCTTTATCAGGAATCCTTTTTATACTTCCATCAAGTATGCCAAGTCCTGCTGCTCCCGGACTTTCTTCACTTTCCTTGTATAAAAGCTGAAGTCCCAAACATATACCCAAAAAAGGTTTTCCCGAATCAATTACATCATATATAACATCACAAAGCTTGTAATCATGTAATTTTTTCATAGCATCCCCAAAGTTTCCTACTCCCGGTAAGATAACCTTGTCACTTGATAGGATTATATCCTTATCCCTTGTAATAATTCCATCTTCTCCAAGATAGCCTACCGCTTTCTCAACACTTTTAATATTGCCCGCATCATAATCCAAAATCGCTATCATTTTACTCACCTGTAGCGGCATTGGCACCGTATTGTGACAATGCATCTATATACTCCTGTCCGTCATATTCCATAATCTCATATGCCATTTCTTCAGATATGCCAAATGTTAACCATAACGCACTTATTATATTACTTCGACACAAATCAATATCTTCGACTATTTCAAGTTCTACAGCCTCATCATAATGCTCATCATACTTTTCAAGACCTCTTATAAGAGAATCCAATGCCTTATCAGGTCGATTAAGTTTCATATTATTTTCATATGACTCGTAAAGCCTTTGAACGTACATTACGGTATAAATTCTATCTTTAAGCTCCTGATCCTTTTCTTTTACTTCAACACCGGCAACTTCATCATAAGCAAGTCTGTATCTTTGCCTGTCAAAATAATCAGCAGCCTTTCTTATTACTTTTTTATAATTGAAAAGGTTTGTTCCAAAAATAACAACAACTGCAAGCACAGCAAAGCCAGCAAAAATAATCGCAGTAAGTATCTTCGACACAGGCTTTCCATTTTCGGCCGCCTCAATCTTAGCCTCTTCCTCCGCAGCTTCAGCTTTGGCTTTTTTCTTTTCAAGCTTTTCCGATTTTTTCTTATCATCAGAAGACTTTTTTAATTCGAGTTTCTCAGCTTTTTTCTCCTTATTTTCCTCTTTTTTCTTAGCCTTTTCTTCCTTTTTAGCGGCTTTCTTAGCCTTTAGCCTTTCTTCTTCCTCCAATTCATCAGCATCAGGCTCTCCAAAAAGAATCTGTGATATGCTCTTTTTTTCTCTAAGTTCTCCCTGTTTATCAGATTTATTTTTACCCTTTTTTTCTTTTTTAGCCTTCTTACCTGCTTCAGATTTAACCTCGGAAATGTCAGCTATATCAGCAAGAGCATCCAAATCTCCTAAGCTGCCCAAATCATCTGAATTTCCCATATCTCCAAAGGTCTCTCCGAGATCAGACAAATCACCAAGAGAAGTACCATTTGGATCAGTTTCAGAATTTACATAATCAGTCTCAGCCTTGCTTTCATCCTCTATCCCCAGCGCAGAAAACAAATCATCTAAATCCATTTCATCAACTGAAAGATTTGATGTATCTTCCTGATTATCAGATACCGGCTCAGGCTCCGAAGTCGGTTCGGGTTCAAGAATTGGTTCAGGTTCAGGTATCGGTTCAGGTTCAGGCTCTGGCTCTGGTTCAGGCTCCGGTATTGGTTCAGGTTCCGGAG
>JAFUEG010000067.1 GCA_017464045.1 Lachnospiraceae bacterium | reverse complement strand
GTCCTTCATAATCTTGGCAGCCATAGGTCCCCATGAACCATTTTCGATAAGTCCAACTGTCTTTTTCTGGAAGTTTCTTTCTGTAAGGTGTTCTATGAATTCTCTCATAAATGGGAAGATGCTTCCGTTATATGTAGTAGTCGCAAGAACTATCTTACCATATCTGAATGCGTCCTCAACGCACTCTGCCATATCTTCTCTGGCAAGGTCATTTACTGCAACCTTCGGACATCCAAGCTCTTCGAGTTCCTTTGCGAGAAGCTCTACAGCCTTTTTAGTATTGCCATAAACAGAAGTATATGCAATCATAACTCCCTCTGATTCAACACCATAAGATGACCATGTATTATACTGTTCAAGATAGTGATCAAGCGGTGCCTTAAGTATAGGTCCATGAAGCGGACATATAGTTTGTATGTCAAGTGCTGCTGCCTTCTTGAGTACATTTTGAACCTGCATACCAAACTTTCCGACTATACCGATATAGTAACGTCTTGCCTCGCAGTCCCACTCTTCCTCTACGTCAAGCGCTCCGAACTTGCCAAATGCATCGGCAGAGAAAAGCACCTTGTCCTTGCTGTCATATGTAAACATAACCTCCGGCCAGTGAACCATAACAGCAAATACAAATTTAAGAGTATGTGCTCCAGTCGAAAGCTCCTCTCCATCCTTTACTACCAGCTTCTTGTCGCCAAAATCAATCCTGTAAAAATTATTAATCATCTCAAATGCCTTGGCATTTGCCACAACCGTAACCTCCGGATACTCCTTGATAAAGGCTGCGATGCTTGCCGAATGATCCGGTTCAACATGCTGAACAACAAGATAGTCCGGTTTCTTATCTCCAAGTACATTTTTAATATTACCAAGCCACTCATCCGTAAAATGAATATCCACGGTATCCATAACTGTAATCTTTTCATCAAGTATAACATAAGAATTATATGCCATACCGTTTGGTACGATATACTGACCTTCAAACAAATCTATCTGATGATCATTCACACCCACATACTTAATATCATCCGTTATAACCATTTTCTGCCTCCTTATTTTTGATGTTGTCATTTTATCATAATTTCTTTATCTTCTCAAGTACAAGAGATGTGACAGAGTGAAAGGCGCCTTGTCACAAAAATCATAACGAAAAAGACTGCGCGTAAAAATGTACTAAGCATAGCGTGAACGTTAGTGAGCTATGCATGTACATATTTTATGCGCAGTTATGTGTTGTCGTGTGTGACAAGGTGCCTTTTACTCTATCACATCTATTTGCAGAAAATGTTTAACTTTTCAAAGAATCCCGGAAAAGAAATGTCGACACATTCACTTCCTACTATTTCCGTCTCACCGTCTGCGTTAAGTCCGGCAATTGCAAAGCTCATTGCTATCCTGTGGTCAAGCTTGCTGTCGATTACAGTACCGTGAAGAGCCCTGCCGCCATTTATAATCATGCCGTCCTCGGTTGCTTCTATATCAGCTCCCATAGCTTTAAGGTTATTTACTATGGTATCTATACGGTTGGTTTCCTTTACCTTAAGCTCTGCCGCATCCCTGATAACAGTCTGTCCGTCAGCAAAGCATGCCATAATTGCTATAGCCGGTATCTCGTCTATTAATCTCGGTATAAGCTCTCCGCCTATGACACAACCCTTTAGGGATGAGGTTCTTACTGTTATATCCGCTACCGGTTCTGCAAAGCCGTTATCTATTTCATCCACATCCATATCGGCGCCCATCATGCGGCATACCTCTATCATACCATCCCTTGTAGGATTAATCCCTACGTTTTTTATAGTAAGCTCGGAACCCTCCGTTATAAGTCCGGCAGCTATAAAATAAGCTGCTGAGGATATATCTCCCGGCACATCTATACGTCTTGCATATAACTCATCTGTCGGTTTTACCGTTACTGTTTTTCCTGAAGTCACTATATCTGCACCAAAAACCTTTAACATAAGCTCTGTATGATTTCTGCTTACATAAGGCTCTGTTACCGAAGTTTCGTCCTCTGCATAAAGGCCTGCAAATAAAACTCCGGATTTTACCTGTGCCGATGCAAAAGGCGAATCATAATGAATACCTTTTAAGTTTCTGCCGCTTATCAAAAGCGGAGCACAACCATTATCATTTTTACTTTTTATATCCGCACCCATAAGTGAAAGAGGTGTCATAATCCTTCCCATAGGTCTCTTTCTTATCGAAGCATCTCCGTCAACCTCCACATCAAAGCCTTGTGCGGCAAGTATACCGGACATAAGCCTGATTGTGGTTCCGCTGTTTCCCACATCGAGAACGCTGTCAGGCTTTTTCAATCCACGCATACCCTTTCCATGAATTACAACCTTATCATTTTCATTTTCTATATCTATGCCCATAGCCTTAAAACAGCTTATGGAAGATAAGCAGTCTGCCCCCTGCAAAAATCCGTAAACAAAAGTATCACCCTTTGCAAGAGAACCGAGCATTACACTTCTGTGTGATATGGATTTGTCTCCCGGAATATTTATCTCTCCCGATAGATTCTTCGCTCTTTTTATTATCATTTTTATTTCCTCATATTTCTGATTTTTCCACTAATTTTTTATTTAAACACCGCTTTTATATATTATCTCATTTATAAATATATCGCAAGCGGACAATTATATTTTTAATGCTATATGAAAGTTCCTGATTATACCACCATGCCGACATTTGATTTTATTTATAAACCTTGCAAGGATTTTTGAAATATATTATAATAATTAAACTAATTTTAAAGCCATTTTATCTTACGGAGTCAATCATGAAAATTTTTTTAAAACTATGTTTTTGGGTTTTTATATTTTTTATGACATTACACGTCAGCGGACTTATTCTTTCAGACAGAAAAAAGGCAAAACGTGGAGATACATTTATCGAAAATACTGCTACATCAACTGATGCAGAAATATCAAAAGATGATAGCCCGGAAACAACCGAATCAACTGAAGCTACAGAAAATGCAGAAATAATTAGCGATAGCGAATCAGTTATAACAACAGATACTGTTGAATCAACTAATAATGAGGATACTGATGAAACTACCGAGTCAATTCAAACAACCGAAATAAAAGAAACCACCGAAGAGCCACTGACTACTGAGGAAAAAAAGACTACTGAAGCTGTCACTGAAGTAATTAACCAGTCAGTTGGTCAAACACAGAGCGTAACAAAAACAAACGAATACGAAAAATATATTTTTGTAGGCGACTCACGTTATGTTCAAATGAAATCCTGTGCCGAAGATGATGACACCTTTATAGCAGAAAATGGTGTGGGATATAAATTTTTATCAAGTCATATGGATGAAATAGTAAGTATGTCAGATGAAAATACTAAGATTGTTATAGGACTTGGTGTTAATGATGTTCTATCCGGCACAAAAAAATATAAAGAACTGCTTCTAGACCTTAGAGGAAGAACAAATGCACAAATATACTATATGCTTATAAACCCTGTAGATGATGAGCTTTGCGCCAATAACGGATATTCGGTAACAAATGAGGTAATAGACAATTTTAATATCAATATTCAAAACGATCTATGGGGTTCAGGCATCAAAATAATTGATGTAAATTCATACTTGAAAATAATCGGATATTCATCGCGTGATGGACTTCATTATTCGGCAGATACAACCCAAAATATATATATTTATATAAAAGAACAGCTGCTACAGTATTAGAATAAAAAGTTAATATTCCTTTAAGAGTCTTCTAAAGAAGTCAGACAAGAGACTGTCATTTGCATTATAAATTATATCCTTAGTCTTATACGGATTATTGGTTATTATAACGTCCACATCAAGCAGAATAAGATCCATTATTCTGCTTTCTCTGTCTACAGTCCACGCATATATTTTTTTCCCGTTTTTATGAACATTTCTTACAAGGCGCATAGTGATAAAGCTGTTTTGAATACTGAAAGCATCAACATATTCCATATCTCCTATATTGCCATAAGCCACATACATTATATAAACAGTTTCTATATCCGGATTAATTTCTTTTACTTCCTTAAGTGAATCATAATCCGAAGATGCTACCACACAATCATCCAGATAATCATACTCATCCAGCAAGTCAATAATTCCCTTTACATAATCTGCCTTATCTGTATTTGCCGGTTTTAGCTCAACATTTACAAATATTTTTTCCTCCTTGAAATATTCAAGTGCCTCTCTCAAAGTAGGAATTTGCTCTCCCGCATACTCCTCGGAAAATGTACTGCCGGCATCAAGTGTTTTTATATAATCAAGTGTTACCTCTCCGACTTTTTTATCAACTCCTGTTGTTCTCTTAAGATTTTCATCATGTATAACCACATACTCTCCATCTTTAGTCTGCCTTACATCAAACTCAATAGCATCAGCCTGATTTTCAACAGCAAGTCTAAATGCAGACATAGTATTTTCCGGTGCATTGTGCGAATCCCCCCTATGAGCTGTAACTTCCGCACTGTTGGCATGTGCGACATTGAGACTTATTTTGTTGCTCATACTTAGATAAATGTATAAACTGTTTATCAAAAGACAGGTTACAATTATAACTATCGTTGCAGTTTTATTTTTTTTCTTATTTTTGACAATAAAACTACTATATAATCCATCCTTTCTGATTCGCTTTCTATACTTTTCTTCTCTTCTTCTTTTGAACCTGCGATACTCATCATAATACGGATCACCCTCTATATCATAAAAACATGAGCATATGTATGAATAAATAAGCGGTGTAGATAAAATTACAAATATCATATAAATAATCAATATAACAGCATTTACAAAAGAACTAAACAAGAATCTCATACGCTTATATGATATTATTTTTGAAAGAACAAATACAAAGCCGCTTGCCATAATACCTTCCAAGGCAATCATAATAAACGCAATTATAATATTATATATAATCATTCCTCCGATAATTTTAATGAAATGTTTTTTTATCGTCTCACGACTAAGCTTAGCCGAGTTCTTATAATCTGTTCTGTATATACCGTAAAAATTAATTGTAAGAAGCTTAAACATAGAAATAATACAAAGCAGCAGATATGCAACACAAATCATAATAAAAGAAGTCTTATATCTTTCTATTAAATCATAAAAATATCCCGGAAATTTCAATTCAAAAATTGAAGAAAAAATAATAGATGAATATACAAGCGGTAGTATCAAAAGTACGTCCACCATAACCAAGAGATTTTTGAATTTTAAAAGTCTGATTGCATTTACAATAGCCTTAACCAAAAGTTGTAAGGCATTAATTTTTATTTGTCTGTGTGAGGCTTCCATGGCGTATACAATACCCGAAATATTTATCAGAAAATATATAGATGTAATTACCAAAATAATTAAAACAGCAACATAAGTGGTTGGTGCCATTAGATATTTTTTTATAGTCCTAAATGAAAGAAAATTAATACCGGCAAGCTTTATGGAATAATTTATCGTAGCATAAAGTGCCGGTACAAGTACTGCTGCTGATAACAGCTTATATATCACTTCAAACAAAATAACAGAGGAAAAATTATATGAAAGCATTCTAAAGCTTCTTTTCCATGTCTTCATAATTTTTCCTCCTTTCTTTTCAAGCTTGCCGGGTTGCTGACTGAGTAATCGTCAGGCACGCTCTCGCTACTCTCGAACGCAGCGGTACTAAGCTCGTAAAAACCTCGTCAGTGTATCCATCTCCAAATACTTTGACTTTTAACGCTGCATAAATTGTTATCCTACAAGGCGTTCGAACGAGTCGTAGCAATAGCTACGTCGAGAGAGAACAACGCAGTAGGTAACGATTTAGGCAAGTTATAAAGTCAATTTATTTGGAGATGGCTACACTGAGTACCGGCGTTCTCAAAGTACCTGCTTATATACCTATATATCATTGCGGCTTTATCTATATCTTATTATAACCGTTTCATCTATTAAGTTTATAAATCATAAAATAAGCATCGCATCTCCAAAAGAAAAAAATCTATATTTTTCTTCAACAGCCAGCTTATAAGCTTCAAGTATTTTTTCACGGTTATAGAGTGCGGAGACCAGCATAAGTAAGGTTGACTCCGGAAGATGGAAGTTGGTTATAAGTCTGTCAACACATTTGAATTTGTAACCCGGATAGATAAATATATCGGTCCAACCGCTGCCGGCTTTTATATATCCATTTTCATCTGCCGCCGTTTCCAAAGTACGTGTACTTGTTGTTCCGACAGATACAACCTTGCCGCCATTTTCCTTTGTTGAATTAATTATTTCTGCCGCAGCTTCATCTATCACATAAAACTCACTATGCATATGATGTTCCAGTATGTTATCAACCTTGACAGGTCTGAAAGTACCAAGTCCCACATGCAAGGTTACTCGTGCTATCCTTATGCCCTTTTCTTCTATTTCCGAAAGAAGCTCATTGGTAAAATGAAGTCCTGCTGTCGGTGCTGCCGCTGAGCCCTCATGCTTGGCATATACTGTCTGATATCTGTTTTTATCCTCTAATTTATGAGTAATGTATGGAGGTAAAGGCATCTGTCCAAGCTCGTCTAAAACCTCCTCAAATATACCATCATAGGTAAATTCAATCAGTCTGTTACCTTCCTCAACTATATCCTTAACCTCACCTACAAGCTTTCCTTCACCAAAGGATATTCTTGCTCCCGGTCTTGCTTTCTTACCCGGCTTTACAAGAGTTTCCCATGTCTTATCATCCTTACGTTTTAAAAGCAAAACCTCTATCGAAGCTCCTGTGTCCTCTTTAACACCTATAAGTCTCGCAGGTATAACCTTGGTATCATTTATTACAAGGCAGTCACCTTGGTTCAAATATTGTGTAATATCTCTAAAATGCTTATGTTCTATCTTCCCATTTTCTCGGTTTATAACCATTAGTCTTGAGTCGCTTCTTTTTAAAAGCGGATCCTGCGCTATAAGTTCCTCCGGAAGCTCGTAATAAAAATCACTTAGTTTCAAAACCATTTCCTCCGAATAATCAGATACGATGTGACAAATCGCCTATCTCATGCCATATGATGATATAGCAGGGTGATTCTCACTGTGATATTTTGGCGCTAAGCATAGCGTGAGCGACAGCGAGCTATGCGTGCACCATAAATATCACAGTGAGAATCACCAATAAATCACATACTATGCTCTTATTTCGATATTCATCTTACCAAGCTCTTTAAGAAGCTTGTCTATTATCTCGGATACTTCTTTATCCTCAAGAGTTCTGTCCTTTGCTCTGAAGGTCATGGTGTAAGCTACAGACTTCTTACCCTCTGCAACCTGCTCACCTTCATATACATCGAAGAGCTTGTAGGATTCAAGAAGCTTACCACCGCACTTCTTAATTACCTTTTCTATCTCACCTACAAATATACTCTTATCAGCTACAAGAGCCAAATCTCTTGTCATACCAGGGAACTTGGCTATACCCTCATACTTTCTGTCAAAGTTGGCAAGCATAGTGATTGTTTCCATATCAAGAACCGCAAGATATACCTCTGCCTTAATGCTGTAATTATCTGCAACCTCCGGATGAAGCTGTCCGATATATCCTACAACCATATTACCTTTCTTGATAAGTGCCTGTCTGCCCGGATGTAAAAACGGCTCATCGGTTGAAGGCTCATAGCTTAAGTCCTTACCAAATCCAAGCTTTTCAGTAAGCTCTTCGATAACACCCTTAAGCGTAAAGAAATCACCCGAGCCATACATACCCATGCATAGCTTCATCTTCTCTTCAGGTAATTCAGTAAGCGGAAGAGCCTTAGGAAGATATACATTTGCAAGCTCATATAATCTTGCTTCCTTATTTCTTCTGTTATAGTTCGTAGAAAGTGATGTAAGAAGTCCGTTAAGAGGAAGAGTTCTCATAATAGAGTAATCCTCTCCGAGAGGATTAGATATCTCAATCGCCTTTCTGTAAACGGAATCCTCAGGTATAAGCAGCTTGTCAAATACCTTAGGGCTTTCAAATGAGTAGCACATAGCTCCCGAAAATCCGTTACCCTCACAGATATTTCTTACTATATCACTTATTCTTTCCGCATATGATTTCTTACCTGCAGTAGCCTCTCCATGTGGAAGAGTTGTAGGTATATTGTCATAGCCGTAAAATCTTGCAACTTCTTCTGCAAGGTCTGCCATACAGTTTAAATCCTGTCTGAAAGTAGGTATCGTAATCATGTTAGTATCAGAATCATACTTAAGTTCAAGTCTTCCGAAATATTCGAGCATATCTTCCTTTGATATATCAGTTCCGAGAAGCTTGTTCATCTTATCAGGTTCAAAAGGAAGTTCCTTATCGCTAACAGGATTGGCATATGCATCAACAACTCCGTCAACCACTTCACCGCATCCAAGCTCTTCTATAAGCTGGCAGGCTCTGTTTATAGCCTCTAATGCAAGGTTTGGATCAAGTCCCTTTACGAACTTAGCTGAAGCATCTGTTGAAAGACCTATTCTCTTTGTTGAAAGTCTTATATTGGCTCCGTCAAAGCAGGCAGCCTCAAATAAAAGTGTCTTTATATCGTCGGTAACCATCGAGTTTTCTCCACCCATGATACCTGCTATGGCAACCTCTTTTTCACTGTCACAAATCATAAGCACATCACTGTCAAGAATTCTCTCCTGACCGTCAAGAGTAGTAAATTTATCTCCATCAGCCGCACGTTTAACCACTATCTTATGTCCTGCTATGGTATCAAGGTCAAATGCGTGCATAGGCTGTCCGAACTCCTCCATAACATAATTTGTTATATCAACAAGATTATTTATGGAACGGATTCCCTGTGCTGCAAGTCTTTCTCTCATCCACTTTGGAGAAGGACCTATCTTAATATTTTTAACAACTCTTGCAACATATCTCGGGCAAAGGTCAGTATCCTTTACCTCAACGGATATATAATCGTTTACATCTCCACCGGAGCCCTTTACATTAACTACAGGCGGAACAAATTTTTTATTAAATGTAGCGGCAACCTCTCTTGCCATTCCTATCATTGAGAAGCAGTCTACTCTGTTAGATGTAATCTCATACTCCACAACAGCATCATCAAGTCCGAGCGCCTTAACAGCATCATCTCCCGGCATAACACCCGAATCAGCAGGAAATACATATACACCGTCCTCCGGTGCCTCAGGATAGAAGTCTCTTGAAGAACCAAGCTCTTCTATACCGCACATCATACCATTACTTTCAACGCCGCGAAGCTTACCCTTTTTAATCTTGATACCGTCAGGATACTCGGTATTATCTCCATGTGCTGCAGCAACCTTACCGCCATCAAGAACAACATGAATAATGTCACCATCTTTAACATTTTTAGCACCTGTTAATATCTTTAAGTTTTCACTTCCAATATAAACCTGACATACAACAAGATAGTCTTCATCAGTAT
>JAFUEG010000066.1 GCA_017464045.1 Lachnospiraceae bacterium | reverse complement strand
ACCGATAGGAAAGGGCTCACTTGATTATGAAAAAGCTTTGAGTGAAAATAAAGTACCTACCGAAATAAAAATCTATGAAAATGTTAAACATGGATTTATAGAAGAAAATAATCCTGAATATGAAAAGCTTCACAAGAAAAACAAAACCAGCAAATCACCGGACGCTGAGAAAACAGCTCGTAAAGCAGAAGACTATATTGGTAAATGGATAAATAAATAATATCAGATTGCCGATAAACTGCGCATATGCGCGGTTTCAAGCTGTGGGTATCCGAACTGCTGCTTATATATGACTTCACGCAGCTTAAAATTTAAAAGGCGGAAAGTCATATATAAGCAGTAGTTCGGATACCCACTCTATGCGACAAACCGTAATTTAGTTATCTTTGATAAGATAAGGCAGCTGTCCGATCATGTTGTTGAAGTCCTCGAAGAGAGTACCCTTTTCGGTATCGGACATCTTGATGTCATTAATCTGCTGGATGGATGCATCAAAGTTCTTAGCGGTTTTGTCGACGTACATTGTGATGTTGTCAACACTTTGCTTACTTTCGGAAACTGCATCTGTAATGGAAGAACTGACTCTTTCTATGTTTTCAACATTCTTGCTTACGTTGTTGAAAATCTCGTGAGTACCGGCAACATTTTCGATACTGGTGTTAAGTGCTGATTTGGACTCTTCAAGAGACTTATTGAGGTCAGCTGTGGTGCTGCCTACATCCTCGATGCTCTTGTTAACATCGCTTATCAATGTTTTAATTTCATCGGCAAGCTTACGTACCTCTTCGGCAACGATTGCAAATCCGCGTCCCTGTTCACCTGCTCTTGCAGCCTCGATAGAGGCATTAAGTGCCAGAAGATTGGTCTGGTTTGCTATGGCTGTGATGCCTTCGGTAGATGCTTTGATATGCTCAACCGCTTCAAGAAGCTGCTGGAAAATTGAATCCATGTCACTGAAACGCTCTGTAACAACGTTGGAACTGTCACGAAGAATTTCAACCTGCTCCTGTGCTGTGGCAACTGAAGTTTCTATACCGTTTTTTACATCGCTGAAATTATTGGCAACAGAGATAATGTTGTCAAAGTTGCCCTGCATATTGCTACATTCTGAAAGGAGAGTCTGGTTTTCATTTGCCATATGCTCCATAGTCTGATATATACCGTCTATACCACGTACTGTTTTAAGATTCTGCTTAACCAGCTCATCGTTTGTATCCTTTAAAAATCTAACTGTTGAAAGCATAACCTCGTTGTTGTTTGACCTGTTATTTACAACAGGGATAAACTGCTGGTTGTTTGTCATTTGTTCGGAATTCTTTTTACTGAATAAACCCATTTTGCCACCTCCTAATCAAATGCTATACAGCACATGGTCTGATTGATATGCTGCTTACAATAATGCTCACCTACACCTACAAGTCCGGCGTGGCTGTTGTAACGGTTCATCTCTTTAAAGTAATCATTTAAGTAGTTTTCCTGCTGGAATAAAAGGTAGCGGAACAGACAGTTGACTGAAATGATTCCCGAAACCTTACCTAAATCCTGCTGCATTTTATCAAGAGTATCCTTTACTATCTGCTTATAGTCTCTAAGCTCCATGAGAGTAAGGATATCCATATCATTTACCTGTTTGTAGCAGTTTAAGGCAGTGCCCGCAATTTCCTTGATTGAGATAAGATAAGTCTCCTGACCGTATACACGTCCGAAAGGATTCTTAAAGGTCTGGGTTGCAACCGCATCATCGGATATTCCCAAAACATCCTGATAAAATCTGGCTGCCGGATGTCCGTCGACCTCTACTAAAGTCATATTTTCCGGAACAGTCTTGGTTGCTACGAATCTCTGACCTGTCGGAAGATAAATATTTTCCTTATAAGCTTTTATCTTTCCTGTTTTGTTGCGGAGCATAAGAAATGCACAGGCATCCTTGTATATGTATCCGTTTACTGAAATGGTCGGTCCGTCAACGGTTCCTCCGATAAGAGGGATATTTCTTTTGTCAAGCTCTGTGTTAAGTGTCGTAACAAGCTTGCCGTCGCAGCCTGTTGTAAAATCAAAGCAGGCGGAATTACCTGCACCTGCACCGACAGCAGATATCGCATCTGTTAATCGCTTGATATATTTTACCGGCATGGTTGAAAGCTCTTCAAGTGCACCCGCACAGGCAGCGACCTCATATAAGCCGATAAGTGTTACACCGCCTTCGGTAGCAGATGTTCCTGCATAGCTTATGCCTATTCCTCCGATACTCGGAACACCCTTATACATCTGGGCAAGTTCATTGACATGTCGTTCGAAATTGTCGGCACTTGTCATAAGTATCAAAGCGTCTGGATTGTTGATTGACGAAGCAGCATCGCGTAGATTTCCGCTTGCACTTTGTCCGTAAATTTGTCTCATTATGTCATACCTCCTTATGTGTGCTCCCCGGTTAAAAACATAATAAAATTGTATCATTAATTGACGTAAAAGTCTATTAAAAAACTTATCTGAAAACAAAAAAATATATAAAAAGTGAGAGAAAAAAATTTGCCACGATTTTTTAAGGTATTTAGTGACTTTTTCCATAAAATAGTGTATAATATAAACGCTTATATTGATATTTATGTATATGAACTATTTATATGAACTATTGTTTAAGGTTCATTTTCGGATAAAAATACTAAATGCACATGGGGGTTGACAGAAAGAATGGTTAATAATGAGCTTTTACTTAAGGTTTCTGAGATGATCAAAGAGCATCCGGAGTCGATGGATATTAACAGGGAGGCATTAAAATATGTCGCAGAGCGTTATACTATAGGAAGGATATATTCGGTTGTTTATATTGATGTTAAGATGCTTCCTTTTGATAAGGAAAAGTCAGAAACGTTGCTTCTTGACACTGATAATTATTCATTGGAGGGTAAGTTTGACGTTGAGATGGAGTTTGGAAAATGCGGAAGGATTATTTCCAGTGTTTATCCTACCAAAGAGGCTGGTGAGTTTTCCGAAGAGCAAAAGAGTGATATCAAAGTTATAGCTCAGTTGTTCCATTTTTATTATGGTCAGTATAAAATCATGTATTCTCTGACAAAAGCAACCACCAATAATCATATGACAGGACTCTATAACCCTAAGGGATACATTATGAAATGTATGGAGATTGCACATAAGGGAGATATAAACCAGTATGACAGCTGTTATTTTAACATAAAGGGCTTTGGTCTTGCTAACAATGTATTCGGACCTGTCGAGGGTGACAATATTATCAAAAGATATGCACAGGATCTTGATCATTTCAGAGAAGAGGACGAGGTTGTAGGTCATCTTGGCGGAGACAATTTCGTTGCCTTGATCAAGCGTTCAAGAATAGAAGATTTTATAGAATATATCATGAATTATGAGGGCTACGGTTTTAAGTCGGATGTCAAAAGACCGATTAAATTTGCTGCCTGTATGGGTGTTGCACCTTTAAATGTTAAGGGTACAAGGGTAAATGATGTTATATCCGAAGCATCGCTTGCTTTTGGCTTTGCCAGAGCTACAAAGCAGGAAATTGTTGTACTTGATGAAGAGATGAGAGAAAGACTTATTCAGAGAAAGAAGATTGAAGAAAGATTTGAAAAGGCTATTGAAAACGGTGAATTTGTCCCTTATTTTCAGCCCAAGGTTGATATAAGAACAGGAAAGCTTGTCGGTGCTGAGGCACTTTCAAGATGGATAAGGGACGGTAAGCTGGTTAGTCCGGCAGAGTTTATCCCTGTACTTGAGGGCAATGGCAATATTACCGTTCTTGACTTTTACATATTTGAGGAAACTTGTAAGATGCTTGCCTATTGGCAAGAAAAGGGTTACGAAACTGTGCCTATATCCGTAAACTTTTCAAGAAAGCATCTTGATGATGATTTCCTTGCAGACAGAATCAACCAGATTATAAGCCATTACGGTATTGACAGAGAAAAGATAGTCTGTGAGATTACAGAGACTGCAGACTATGATGAAAAAGAACTTATGACAAACTTCCTTAACAGGATGCAGATTTACAATATTAAGACTTCCATAGATGATTTTGGTACAGGTTATTCTTCGCTTGGAGTTTTGAGGGATTTTGCGGTAAATGAAATTAAGATTGACCGTTCCTTTGTAAACCGTGCAGAATTTGCAAACAGAGACCGTGTTATCGTCGGAAGTATAGTTGATATGGCAAAAAGTCTTGACCTTAATGTAATTACAGAGGGCGTTGAGACGGACAGTCAGCTGGCTTTTCTTAGAGATCTTGGATGCTTTTATGTTCAGGGCTTTTACTTTGACAAGCCTTTACCGATGAAGGAATTTGAAGCGCGTCTTTTAAGTGGCGGCTATAAGATTAATAACGATAATGAAAATGCTAGTGATGTTAATGCTTAAGGAGTTATATATTTATGCAGAGTTTGGTAGATTGGTATAATGGTTCTCTTGGTAATTTTATGCCCAAAGAGGTTTTCGCTTTTTTGGTTTCCATGCTTCCGCTTATAGAATTAAGAGGCGGTCTTGTGGTTGCTTCACTGCTAAAGATTCCACTTATAAAAGCCAATATCATTTGTATAATCGGAAATATTATTCCGATACCTTTTATTTTGCTTTTTATCAGACAGGTATTTGAATTTATGAAAAAGCACAATATATTTAAGGGCTTTGTTGAAAAGCTTGAGCAAAGAGCTATGAAAAAATCAGAAGGTGCCGAAAAGGGAGAATTTATATTCCTTTTGCTCTTTGTCGGGATACCGATTCCGGGAACAGGCGGATGGACCGGTTCTCTTATCGCTTCATTGCTTGAAAAAGATATAAAAAAGGCATCCATTGCCATATTCCTTGGTATTCTTATGGCTGCCGTTATTATGGATATAGTATCCTATGGTGTGCTTGGTAATATTTTAAGCTAGAAAACAGGGGATATAAGATGTGAGGAATAAATTTGATTAAATTTGTATGAGATATTATTATGTTTAAGAAATGTTTAAGTTGTAATTTCTTAATTGATATGCATGACTTTTTGTGATAGTATTACAAGGATGTTATGATTATAAGGTTTTAGAGGAGTTTAGCCGTGATAGATGAAAAAAAGGTTGAATTAATGACCAGACTTTCAATTTATGAAAAGAAGGAAAAAGATAAAGGTCTTGCAATGAGTAAGTTCTTTGAAAGGGATTATGTCAGATATAATGTTTTAAAGACTTTGGTTGCAGCTACCGTCGTTTATTGGACAATTGTAGGAGCTTATGTATTTATTAGTTTTGAAGTAATACTTGCAAAGATTAATAATATGGACTACTTTGGCATAATGTATAAAATCCTTGGTTGGTATGTGGCTTTTTGCTTTGTTTATTTTGTGTTTGCTTATCTGGTATATACTTACAGATATAACAGTAAGAGAAAAGGACTTGCAAAATATAACAGTGATCTGAGAGATTTGATAGAGTTATCTGGCGGTCCTATGCATCATGCCAAGCTTGTAAAGAATTCTAATATAAATGTCATTAATGATGATGATGTTAAAAAGAAAAATTCTGCATCTAACAGATCAAGAAGTACGGTAAACAGGACAGAGATAGTTAATAACAGGATTAAGCAGGAAGAAGAGGAAAGAAATCGTCAGATTATAGAGAATTCGAAAAGACTTGAAGAAAGAAGAGCTGCACAAAGGGCAATGCAGGAAGAAAAGCAACGACAGGCAGAAGAAGCAAGGCTTGAAATAAGAAGAAAGCGTATGGCTCTTGAAGAAGAACAAAAACGACAGAGAATGCAGGGATATTCGGAAACTTACAGGAAAGGGGACAATAGATAATGTCAGGATTAATACAGGTTAGAGATGCGATAAGAAATTTTCTCAGAAGATTTGATGAGGTCATTTCTCCTATTTTTTATTTTATCGCAGCCTGGTTTATGTTTTGGTCAATAAATAATTTATATGGTTACTCAGAATTATTTGAGCGTGGAATAGTAACATTTTTATTGTCGGTTATATGTGCACTTGTTTCAGCACCTATGGCTGTACTTATAGGATGTGTCGTAATTATTTTTAACTGTTTCTTTGTTGCAAAGGAGATAGGAATAATTGCAGTTCTTGTATTTATAATTATTTATTGTATGTATATGAGAATGTTCCCTGATTGTGCTTGGATATTGTTTTTTGTACCTATAATGTACATATTCAAGATGACCTATGCAATACCTCTTATTGTGGCTATATTTGCCGGAGCATCAGGGATTGTACCTGCAGCAATTGGAATATTTTTATATAAGTTTGCTATAGGTGTAAGCGATATTAACAGTATGCTGCTTACAGCCGTAAAAAAAGAAGATGTTGATATTTATTCATATTTGATAGATAACGTACTAAAGGATAAGGATATGCTTCTCACAGCTATAGTTTTTGCTATAGTTATACTTTTGACATTCTTTATTTATAGGCTGCCTTTTGATTATTCATGGTATGTTGCAATTGGAGCAGGCGGTATAATAAATGTTCTCACATTTATGGTTGTTGGCGTTATGATGGATATGGAGATTCCTTTTGGATCTTTAGTGTTTGGTTCTTTTGTAGGAATCCTTGTGACTGTGGTCGTGCAGATTTGTAAAAGACTTGTGGATTATTCACGTAAAGAAGTTGTGCAATTTGAGGATGATGACTATTATTATTATGTAAAAGCTGTTCCTAAATATGGAGTGGCTGAAAAAAAGAAAACTGTTAAGAAAATAACAGGTCAGGACAATTCTCAAGCGGAAAAAAAGGTTCAAAAGAATGTTTCTGAAAATATGCAATATTATAATGAACAAAGAAATGTTCAAGGAAACAGACAAAGAAAACCACAAAGAAATAATGTTCAGAATAAAGGACCGGTCAGACCGGAGAATTAATGCAGATTTAAGTGATGGGGTGTTAGTTTGAAAAGAATTTGGACAGTAATAAGTTCATATTTTGACTGGTTTTATGTGCCGCATATAACCATAACAGATATTTTAGAGATCATTATTTTGTCATATCTCATATATATCGTTATTCTTTGGGTAAAGAAAACCAGAGCATGGACAGTTTTTAAGGGGCTTATAGTTATAGCTGCATTTATGTGTTTTGCCGCTGTATTTAAACTTAACACTATACTTTGGCTCTTCAGAAACATGATAAATGTCGGCATTCTTGCAGTTATTATACTGTTCCAGCCGGAGTTAAGACGTGCGCTTGAGGAACTTGGTAAAAAAAATATTATCTCAGATGTTCTTATCAGAAGTGACAGTACCAAAAAAGAACGTGTAAATGACAATACAATACAAGAATTAATTAGTGCAGCTACTTTTATGAGTAAAAATAAAACAGGTGCACTTATTGTAATTGAGCAAAATGTACCTTTGGGTGAGTACGAAGCAACCGGAATAAATATTGATGCGGCTGTTTCAAGACAGCTTGTTGAAAATATATTTGAACACAATACACCGCTTCACGATGGCGCGGTTATAATCAGAAATAACAGGGTAGTTGCAGATAGTTGCTATCTGCCTTTGACCGGTAGAAATGATTTAAATAAGGATCTTGGTACCAGACATAGAGCTGCAGTGGGTATAAGTGAGGTTTCTGATAGTATGACGCTTGTGGTATCTGAGGAAAATGGTCAGATATCAATTGCATCAGGAGGAACTCTGTATAGTAATCTTGATGTTGAGAGTTTAAGAAGTCATCTCACATCACTTCAGTCGGTTAAAAACTCGCAGAGTAAAAAAGGCAGACGTGCAAAAAGAATAAAAGGAGGCAAGAAGAAATGAAAAAATTATTATTTAATAATATTGGATACAAGCTTCTTGCGATAATCTTTGCGATTCTTTTGTGGCTTGTAGTTGTCAATATAACAGATTATACAATTACGGTAAAAATAGAAGATATACCTGTGGAACAACAAAATTCTGATGTCCTTGAGGAACTGGATCAGCTTTATGATGTTGTTAAAGGCGATACTGTAGATATATATGTCAAAGGAAGACGCTCTGTTGTAGGTAATCTTACATCAAAAAATTTTTATGCTTATGCTGATGTCTCTCAGATGTCTATAACAAATTCTGTTCAGATTAATGTTGTTGCAAGAAATAAAAGTATTGAAGATGAAATTGATATTGAGTATGTTGATAATATTATGCAATTAAGTTTGGAAGATAAAGTTACAGGACAGTATCCTGTAAAAGTTGTGACATCCGGTGAACCGGCAGGTAACTATGCAGTTGGCGAATCATATGCCACACCCAATATTATAACTATCGAAGGACCTAAGAGCGCGGTAGAAAAGATTACGGATGTTGTTGTGGAGGTTAATATAAGGGGAGCGAACACAAACCTGACAGCTACGGGCAATATTATACTTTTGGATGCATATGGTGAACAAATTAATAATGACAAGATAGTTCTTAGTCAGAGTGAGGCTAATGTAAATGTAAATATTTATCCTATCAAAAATATTGATGTACATGTAAACATAAAAGGTACGCCTGCTGATGGTTATGGAATATCGGATATTGTATACCAGCCTCAGACAGTAGACATAGCCGGAAATGCGGATTTGTTGGACAGTATAGAAAGTATTGAAATTAATGATATATCAGTAAGTGGATTGGAGGAGAGTCTTCAGACTACAATAAACCTTAATGATTATATTTCCGATGGAGTTGTTATAGCACAGTCTAATCCGGAAATTGCCATAACAGTGGATATAGAAAAGCTGACTACAAAGAAGATAAATATTTCAAGTTCCGATATAAGTTTTATAGGCAAAAAGATAGGATATAATTATGAAACGGAAATGCCTGATAATATTATTGTTGAAGTTTCCGGATTGGAAAACATTATAAGTAATCTTGATGTTTCTTCAATTAAGCCTGTTGTGGACTGTTCAGACATGTCCGTTGGTACGCATACAGTAGAACTTGAATTTGAAGAAGTTGACGGCGTAAAATATTCTGTAACCGGGGTTATTACGGTTACAGTACAGGCGAAGGAATAGTTTACCTTACCCGGTTAAGAATTTATGAGGAGGTATAGTTATGGATGAAGCAGTAATTGAAAAGTTTAAGAATGCAGTTGATGAATGCAATTACATAGTTTTTTTCGGTGGTGCAGGGGTTTCTACAGAAAGCGGCATACCTGATTTCAGAAGCACTGATGGATTATATAATCAAAAATATAAATATCCGCCCGAAACAATGGTAAGTCATACTTTCTATGTTCAAAGAACAGAGGAGTTTTTTGAATTTTATAAGGATAAGATGCTTTTTCCGGAAGCCGAGCCAAATGCGGCTCATAAAAAGCTTGCAGAACTTGAAAAAGAGGGCAAGCTTAAAGCTATAGTTACACAGAATATTGATGGACTTCATCAAAAAGCAGGAAGTAAAGAGGTACTTGAACTTCATGGTTCTGTACATAGAAATTATTGTACTAAATGTCATAAATTTTTTGACTTGGATTATGTGATAAAAACAGACGGTGTACCGAAGTGTGATGATTGTGGTGGGATTATAAAGCCTGATGTTGTTTTGTATGAGGAGGGGCTTAACAGCAGCATAATAGCAAAAACTATAGATCATATTTCCCATGCAGATATGCTTATAATAGGAGGAACCTCATTAGTTGTATATCCGGCAGCGGGACTTATTGATTACTTCAAAGGTAAATATCTTGTTGTAATAAATATGGCACCGACGCCGCGTGATAAAAATGCTGATATTTTAATCAATGGAAAAATAGGAGAGGTATTTTCCAAGCTTTAGGCTTGGAAAATACCTCTCCTTTAGATTTTTATCTGTCTTTGACTGCTATGGCAGTACCAACTGAATCTATTCCTACGTGACAGGCTATACTGCATGATAATGGAAGATAGTATGGCTCAAATTCCGGAAAAGCATTTTTTACTTCGGCAAGCCATGCGTCTGCATCTTCTTTATGTTCAAATGTACCTGCGGTGGCTAACTGAATTTTTTGCTTTGGTATATCTTTAAAACGCGTGTTAAGATCTTCTTCTATAGCTTGCAGCATTTTTTTCTTTGCTGAATTCATTCCTCTAACCTTGGCAAATGCATCAAGCTTTTCACCTTGAATTGTAAGGACCGGTTTTAGATTAATAACAGTAGCTATAGCTGCACCTGCACCGGTTATACGTCCGCTTTTCTTTAGATATTCAAGCGAATTTACAGTTATGTAGATGCTTGCGTTGTAAGCATTTTTTTCCAACGCTGTTTTTATCTCAGATGCTGTAGCACCTTTATCCGCATATGCCTTAGCATCGTATACGGATTCATAAAGTGAAAATGAAATTCTGTGATTGTCAGCAACTAAAATTTTGCCGTTATATTTTTGAGCATAACCTGCTGCCATATCGCAGGAGCTGCTTAATCCGCTTGACATTGGAATATATATAAGCTCATCATATCCCTGATTTAAAATATCATTCCACATATCACCTACTGCGCCTATGGAAGGTTGAGATGAATGTATATCTTTTCCTTCACGCATTGCTTTGTATAGATCGTTGTGAGTTATATTCACTCCTTCGATATAATCTTTATCATCCACTATCACCGGCATAGGTAATACAAATATTCCGTCCTCTTTCCCCTTTTGAACAGTGATACCGCTATTGGTATCTGTCATTATGGCGGTTTTCATCTCATTACTCCTCTTATAAAATTACAATTATCATTATAACATAGTAATAAAGATTATATCATAATAAATAATTGACAACAACAAAAAAATATGTATATTTTTAATTTAAGTATATTTTGTTGGAGGAAAACATGGAAAAAAAAGATATAGCGGTACTTGCTGAAAAGTTGAGTGAAAATGTTTCAAAGGTTATTGTGGGTAAGGAAGAACAGATTAAACTTATTATTACAGGTATATTAGCCGGTGGACATATACTTATAGAAGATAATCCGGGTACAGGTAAGACTATGCTTGCAAAAGCATTTGCAAAGAGTATGGATGTGGCATTTAAGCGTGTTCAGTTTACTCCTGATCTTATGCCTTCTGATATTACCGGATTAAATATATACAATCAAAAAAATGGAGAATTTAGTCTTGTTAAGGGACCTGTTTTTACTAACGTTTTATTGGCTGACGAGATAAATCGAGCCACTCCAAGAACCCAGTCCAGTCTCTTGGAAGCTATGGAAGAAAAACAGGTAACTATAGATGGTGAATCTCTGAAACTTGAGGATCCGTTCATAGTTTTTGCAACTGAGAATCCTGTTGAAACCAGCGGAACTTATCCGCTTCCTGAGGCGGAGCTCGATAGATTTTTAATAAAGCTTTCCATGGGGGAAAATGATAAAACTGCTGAGATGGATATCATTGACAAATATATTGATGATACCCCTATAGATAACATTTCAGCTGTTTGTGATGCAAAAGAAATAATTAAAAAAAGACAAGCAGTAAAAAAAATTTTTGTTCATGAATGTGTAAGAGATTATATAGTCAATATTATTATGGCAACACGAAAAAGCAGTGAGCTTAATCTTGGAGTAAGTACAAGAGGAACACTTGCTTTATTAAGATGTAGTCAGGCGTTTGCCGCGATAGAAGGAAGAGGCTATGTTATGCCTGATGATGTAAGATATCTTGCTCCGTTTGTCTTAGGACATAGGATACTTGCTTTTGGCAGTGCGGGTGATTTTCAACATAATAGTAACGTTATTGAAAAGATTGTTGAGGGAATTGAGGTTCCTGTAGAGGATTGGAAGGCATAATTTTATATGAAATTAATCATTGCAGTATTTATTGCGATATTTATATATGTGTTTCAAAAAAATCTTTATGGAAGTTTTTGGGATAAGGGCCTTGATGTTGCAGTAGATTTTCATGATACCTATCTTAATAAGGGCGAGAAATCTTATATTACCGAGGTGATAAATAATGCCAAATTTCTTCCTTTGTCCATACTTCATGTCAAATTTGCAGCTCCGTTAAGTTTTACATTTGAGGATAATGACAATGCTGTTCTCTCGGATTCATATTATAGAAATGATGTGTTTTCTGTTATGTCTAATATGAAGATAACGAGAAGGCTTTATTTTACTGCCAATAAAAGAGGATATTATGTAATAGACGGTGCAAATGTTATATCAAAGGATTTCTTTTTGACAAAAAATTTTGCAAAAAATATAGCACATAAATCTGATATATATGTTTTTCCTGAAAAATATGATAACAAGGCATTTGATTCAATATTTAGCATGATTATAGGTGATATCGAAAATCAAATGAGTCTTATAGAAGATCCGTTTACATTCCGTGGCATAAGAGAGTATGACAGTTCATACAATATGAAACGTATTAATTGGAAGGCTACAGCAAAGACTGATAAACTGATGGTTAATATCTATAATCATACTTCACTTCAGAACATAAGAGTGTTACTCAATTTTGAAACTAACAATATGATTAAGACGGAGTATATTGATGAGGTAAGTATAAGCCTGGCAAGCACAGCTTGTGAATTTTTTCTTAAGAAAAATTTAAATGTTTCGATTGCTTCGAATGGAACGGATATTGTTACAAAAAGAACAGGAGAGATTAGCGATGGCTCTTCTCTTAAACATATGCTTTCCATAGATAAATATCTGTCACGTATGGACGGAAAGTCAGGCATAGAAGGCTTTATGGAAATAATTGATAAAGAGATAATTCTTAAAAGAAGCAATACAACGTATTTGATTATTTCTCCTTATTACAAGGAGGATTTGTTAAAAAAACTTGATTATATGCAGAAAAATGGTGTTGGTATATGTATGCTCGTTCCGTATTATAACATACATGGTTTTAGACGGATTCGCTCCTATATGTATGGATGGGAGGTAAATATATATGAGACATAAGATTGAAACTTTACAAGCCGGGTTAAGGCTTATATATGAATGGCTCTTTTCTGTACTTTTTTTCTATTTTATAGTGGTTGTATTTGTGAAAAAGAAACCTGATGGATTTGTTGAGCTGGCTTTACTTATCATTTTTATAATTTCATATATAATTAGGAAAAAAGCGAGATTTAATTTGTGGATTCTTTTAGTACATGCCCTGCTTGCTGTAGGCGTTTATTTCATTCCGTTTGAAAATAGTACAAAATGGATTTTACTTGGATTAATAATATATCAGATGGGAGAATCTTTTTTATATGAAAAAAAAGGAGTGTATGGGAATTTTAGGGATGCTCCATGGCTGACATTTATAATCAGTATAATTTTCTATGCCTATGGCTATGCTACAAAGAGCAGCCTTTTAAAAACAAGTTCTTATATAATTCCGGTATTACTTATAATTGTATACCTTATAATGTTATATATTGATGGACTCAGGGGCTATGTTGATTCCTCGAAAGATGTTTCGGGTTTGCCGATTAATAGAATAATAACAGTTAACTCTTCTGTTGTACTTATTATAGTTGTTTTGCTTATTGCCGGTATAGGATTAGGAGGAATTTTAGGGTTCGATCAAGCTTTATATAAGGCGCTTAAAGCAATATTGTATTTTATTGTATATATTATACTGTTTATAAGACTTGTGCTTATACTTTTATCCGCTCCATTTTTACGAACTCCTAATGAGCGTCTTATAAATGAACAAAGCGGCTTTAGAGATTATGTATCGGAACATGCAGATGATTTTGCCGGATTTTTTGATATAATGTATAAAATATGCGCTGCTATACTTATTATCTATATACTTTATAAAGTTGTTTCGTGGTCAATAAGGCTTATTTTGAAGAAAAGGATAATTATAGGAGATTTGGTTGAGGATGCAGTAACTGATAAAAAAATAATAAGTACAAAACGAGTCCGAAAAGATAAGTTTAGTATGTTTTCAACTGAACAAAGATTCAGAAAAAGTTATCGCGAAAGAATACTTATGTATAGGTATGATATACGGCTTGAAAGTAACAAAACCAGTAACGATATCAAAGACGAACTATACAAAAATGAACTTGATGACATAACTGATATAACTGAAGCATACAATGAAATCCGCTATGGCAACCAAAAAGCCACCAAAGAAATGTTACGTCTATTCGACAAATAAACCGGAGTTTTACTGACGGGTTTGGTTACCAAGTATGTATGTAAAACGTTCAATGATTGCCGTATCAGGGTATGGTCCGAGCTTTGCTACATCTTCAGCTTTGATAAGACCGCCTGCCATGGAGGGATGACCACCGCCTGTTCCTATGCCTTTAAGCGCAAGATTAATTACAGAGCCTGCATCTACATTTGGACTTTCTGAACGTATGGAGAATTTATAACCGTCTTCACGTTTGGAGTAGATGACTGTTACATCCACGCTGTTTAATTCAAGCATAAAGTCGGATATGATACCGATTAAAGCGTCCGGACATGAAAATGGAATAAATGCAAATCCGGTTGAGCCGAATATCCTGATATTTTCTATAGCCGCACCATAGGCTTTGAGATCAGTTAACTCCATATTGTTGTGTTCAAGAGCTTTTAGAGTGTCGTTATCTGCTCTTGGATAGAGATATTTGAACATATCTATGTCCATGAGTGTTGTGCCTCTTGAAAAATCTAATGTGTCAGTTTTCAGACCATATAAAAGTGCTGATGCTGTAGGCTTATCCATAGGGATATCAAGCTCTTCATAGTATTTGGTTATTATTGTGGCACAGCTTCCGACAAAACGGATATCGCTATATTTGTATTCTGTATTTACGTAAATTGGATGATGATCTATACATGCAATTTCGTCACCTATGAAGTCTGTTATGTTGCCGCCGCCTTTTTGAGAATCAACACAAATGATATAATCATCCTCGGTCATCTTTTCCTTTATTTGATCATATGCATAAATATCTATATTGAAAAGCTCGGTCATTTTTTTTGTACTAAGCTTGTCTATACGTCCTTCATAGCACAAGGTTGATTCTATACCAAAGTGTTTCATAAGATTTTGAAGTCCGAAAGCGGATGCTATAGCATCAGGATCAGGAAAGTTGTGTGTTTGAATATATATGTGACGTCCTTTGCAAATTTTTATTAAATTTCTGCAATCTGGCATTTTTTAATCCTCCATATAATTTCTAAAATAAATAGCCGGACTATACTTTAACAATCAATAAGTATGTCTGTAGTAAGCTTTTCTTTTAACATGCTTATAGTTAATTATATCATAGTTTTTTTATATCTGCTATTTTGATTTTATGATATTGCAATAGCTAATAATTATAGAGTATAATTACCGTATGAAAAGAGGGTAAATTAATGGATACAGACAAAAATGATACTGAAGAAGAATTAGAAAAAAATACAGTATCGGAAACCATACCGGATAAGGAAGATGATTCGTATATTGATGATGCGGATATATTTATCCCTACAATTGATTTGTCAGGTATTAAGGTTTCTAAATCTGATTTAAATAATAAAATTCATGTGTTTGATGTTGTAAAAAAGATGCTTTTAACACCTGAGTTTTATTTTTGTACCCTTATTATTTATCTTGAAATTATCTTTCATTTTTTAAGATTCGGTTTTTCTTTCGAAAATCTTTTTTATAAATTATTTTTTGCATTGCTTTTCGGAATATTATGCGGCGCTTTTGTGGATTTGTTTCCGAAGTTTTTTTCTGTTGTTTTTTCCTTTTTGATTTCGTTTTTTCTTACAGCTTTCTTTTTGGTACAGGTGGTATTTAGCGGTGTGTTTGGAACATATCTTTCTTTATCCGGTTCGATTGGAGTTGCGAATCAGGCTCTGGATTTTACAGATGTTATATTAAAGGAATTAAAAGATGAATGGCTTGTTCTGCTCTTAATCATTGTTCCGTTTATATGCTTTTCTGTATTTCTTCGTAAAGTAATTAACTTTGAAAATCGCAAGGTGTATATTCATCTTGTTTCTTTAGGAACAGCTGTATTTATTTTCGTTTTAATTATGATCAGGATGCAGGTTGACAGGGAAAATATCTACTCGGCTTATGAAGTCTACAAGAATTATACCTCGGTGGATATGTCCATAGAAAAACTGGGGGTTATGGAATCATTTTATCTGGATGCAAAGCTTGGAATAAAAGAAAAGATGGGCATTAATAATGATGAGGTATCTTTTTTGGCAGAATCATATGATAATGGTGTCGGATACGAAGCATATGGCTATAAAACCGGAGATAATGATAAGTCCCAAACAGAAACTGACAAAAATCAAAGTAATAAAGACGTTGATATAGAAAATAATGTTTTAAATGATACAAGTAAATCGCCGGATAACGACGAAAATGACATAAGCGACGAAAATGAAATAGATACATCGCCAAATATACTAAATATAGATTTTAATGTGCTTATAGATGAAGCACCAAATGATAATGTTCGTACTATGCATGAATATATCAGTCAGGTTAAGCCTACAAATAAGAATGAGTATACAGGTATGTTTGAGGGATACAATCTTATATTTATTGTTGCAGAAGGCTTTTCCGGACTTTGTATAGACAAGCAAAGGACTCCGACGCTTTATAAGATGAAAAATGAAGGTTTTTGCTTTGATAATTATT
>JAFUEG010000065.1 GCA_017464045.1 Lachnospiraceae bacterium | reverse complement strand
TATAATCCAGTCTAAATCATCCTGGGCGGGATATCGCAAGTTAACCATCCTTAATAACGATTTTAGTTCTGCAGACTATAAATCTGTTAGATATCTCAATACAAATTTCTCATATTTTGCAAGAAAGGATCCTGACTACTCTGAATTTAAAAAACTGTCCCTTTATGCTAAAAAAGCTCTTCTTATTATCCTATTGAAATATCATTCAAAATATGGCTATCGAGTTGAAATTGATACTCTTAGGAGTTATCTTGGCGTGTCCAAAAAAGAGAAGATTATGGAATATATACATGAACTTCAAGCTATGTTCGATGAAAGGATCCTTATAGTTTCATCCAATAATAAAGAGCGTATCAAAAACCATAATCTGCGTGTTGTAGCTAAAATGCCGTGTTTTACACCTTTATCAAGCATAAAAGAATACCAGGACTGTTACACAAAATTTAGAATTGAAACATTATTTAAGAGATCCGGAATTACTTTTAATAAGCTTTTTGAAAATGAGTTTGATATATGGAGCAGCGGAATCCAGCAAATATACTCTATATATGTAAATTATGCCTCTAAAGGACTGTCATATTCACAGATTGAAGAGGTTGTTTCTGATATTATCCTCTCATTTGGATATTATGATGATCTTGTCAGATATAATATCAATCAAGAACTAAACAAACTTGTCCGGTATATCAGCTGAACTAATCAAATATTTTAGTAAGGCCGACGATGTTCGGTCTGATTTTGTTGTCTATTTATCCATATCCGCCTTGTTTTAAACCTGCTAATACGAAAATAATAAATTTACTGAAGCTTTCTTAAATTCAAAAATTATATTTTTGTTCAAAAGTGCAAATAGCGGGGTATATGAGTGTAAATATAAGGAGCTGTGGTTGAAAATAGTATAATATATGAGTGAAATGATTAAATCCAATTACCTATATACTTGTGCAAACAAGGATTTTATTAGTATTTAAGAAAAGGCCGTACTTTCAACGTTTATTAAGCATATAACAAAGATAGCATACGATTTATACTTATTGATTATATATATACACTTTCGAATCAACCCATCTGCAAAAGCACATCTTGACAAATAGAAGCACATTTATTATAGTATAACCATAATATTTAATCTTTTTTATGTCCTTGTAAGAATTCGTTTCTGACAGGGATTTTTTGTTTTCTAAGCGAAAACAACAGTCACGAGGGAATAATCTTTTGATTATGACTTAAAATCCGCTCATCTTGTTCGGTTAGTAGTACACAGCATCGAACTTTATTTTAAAATGTCAGTCGCATCGGAGTAATCTATTTTTAGATGAAGCCATCCTTGTTTATACAAGGAAAAGAAAGGAGGTTTTACCATGGGGAGATCAGTTACGCCCCAAAATCCTTGCCCGATATGTGGTAAGCCAGATTGGTGCTATATTATCGACGGCCAGAACGGGCCACTCTTTTATTGTAAAAGAGTCCGTGAGCCATCAGTGGTGTCGGGAGGCGAGGTTTATAACCTTGTTAAGACCACGGATCAATGTGGTTGTTACGAGGCACAATCTCAACAGGAGGCGGCGCGAGCTGCTTTTATTGAGAAATTAAAAGCCGAAAACCCGAATTATAAGCCGAAGTCAAATTCGTCTTATAAGAAAAAAGCACCAAAAGCAACAGCTCCGTCTGTTGCAGGGTACGTTGATCGTAGAGATTACGAACAACAGTACAACTTGCCAACTGCAGATGGTAAGGTACTGAATAAGGTTTACAGCACCTTCCTTGATTGTCTTATTCTCGAAGATAATCACAAAAAGATGCTCATTGATGAATGGGGTGAGAAGATTTTTAATAATCTGACCAAAAGATATCCCATAAAGTCAATGCCAATGCCGGACTCGGCCCGTTATAATTACGGACAGTTTTTTAAGAGCCCCTGGCGAAAAGCTATCATCGAGACGATGAAGGCAAACGGTGTAACAGATGAAGAATTTTCCTGCACTCCTATGTTCTACCAAGTTGGTAGTGGAGAAGACGAGAAATGGACCTTTACAGGTCTCGCAGGATGTATATTCCCCGTCTATAACGCCGAAGGAATGATAATACGCTTGAGGGTAAGAGACGATTATCCTCATGCTAAAGGAGTCTTTGAGGGAAAAGAAGGAAATTTCTATTTCTACAAAGATGGCTGGTACTTTAAGGGAGATTCCGATCCCATCCTTGTATATCAGCCCAAATCCAAGACATACAAGGTAAATCTTGATAAGAACGGAATACCGTTATCCGATGGCGACAAAAAGTCAAAAGTTGACGGTAAGTACAAGAACCTCTCGTCTTTTAAGGAAATGTACGATGACGAGAAAAAGATCGTGTTCAACAAGTATAAAAACGGAACACAATCGGGTTCTTATCCGTCGCTTTACTGCAAACCTACCGATAATTTTACAGTTGTGTACTTTACGGAGGGAGAAAAGAAAGCGATGGTTGCCAACGAGATTTTGGGAGCGCCTTGCGTATCGTTCCCGGGAGTTGGCACATTTAGAACAGCATTTGACGAAGAACATCGGTGCTGCTCTAAGAGCATTGTTGAATACTGTAAAGAGCGCGGGCTTCGCCGTGGAGTCCTCTGCTATGATGCAGATAAGAATAACAATGCGGCTGTTCTGATGCAAGAGCAGCAATGCGTGAAGTGGTTCGTCGAGAATAACGTCGAGCTTATGATCGGCGATTGGACAGAGTCCTTTGGAAAAGGACTTGATGATGTCCTTTTAAAGGGTATCAGGCCTACACTTCATATAGTGAAATAACATGAGAAAAGTCCCCGGTGGGGGCTTTTCTTTTGCTTATTATAAAACAATTATTGCTTTTATAGGATTTGAATTGTTTTTGAAATAATTCCGCGAAAGCACATTATACTTGCTTTATGCACACATAAACTATATAATTAACTTATCCTATTTATCATTTATCATGTTTAATATCTACGACTTAATAAATACTTCTGCGCGAAGAGTTATCATGATTAAATAAAAGGAGGATTATACATATATAGCATGAGAAACACCGCGAATTATCGTCGGTGTTATTTTTATGCTCAAAAACACATGTGTTTACTTGCAAAGCAAGAGAAAAGGAGGAAATTATGGCAACACAGTACAGGGTAGTTTATGACAACGTAAAACCCGAAAAAACCTACACCATAGAGTTTGGTCAGCATGGCTGGCTCTGGGATAGGAAACAAGCCGAAAAACTGCTCGTATTTGAGCAGGAAAGGGCTAAATCATATTCATGGATATATAACCTATATATTCAGGAACGTGAGGTCGAGGAAGAGGATCCGAGAAAGCCAATGAGAACATATGAAGGCAAACCGGTTTATAACCGGGATAACCTTATATGGGACATATGCGAGATCGGGGACTACATCGAGGATAGCATTGCGCAAGATATTCTCGATGCACTGCCGCCGGCATGTATGCGTTCGGATTGTCTCCAGCTTGGAGAACCGAATAGCCATATTAACGGCAGAGCAACGTATCTGACACTCAAAAGAGTGTCATCGGATGTATGGGCTTTCTGTGGGTTCTGCTTTAGAGGACAGAACACAGAGCCGGATGAAAAGGAGGTGGCATAAATGTCTTATGACTCGATCAAAAGGATCCGTATCGAAAGATACGAAGATTCCTTAATTGGAGTAGGCTTTGACAAGGTGAGCATGGAGTATTCGTGTTCTAATGACACAGCTGGCTACGGATGGGCTGAAT
>JAFUEG010000064.1 GCA_017464045.1 Lachnospiraceae bacterium | reverse complement strand
AATATTGTGTCAAACAGCATTATTTATATTATATTTATAAAAGCATTATTTACCCTTCATACATTTAATCTTCTGAAATAAACAGAAAATAAAATGGCGACAAATATTATCAATGCACATAGATCATATTGATACAATCTTTCCATTTAAAAACTCCCAAAAACAAAAACTACAAAACTTCACCGTTAGTTTCAATGACCTTCTTATACCAGTCGAAGGATTTCTTCTTATAACGATTTCCGGTTCCTGTTCCGTCATCATTATAATCAACATAGATAAATCCGTATCTTTTCTTCATCTCACCTGTAGAAGCTGATACAAGGTCGATGCACCCCCAAGGCGTATATCCCATAAGATCTACACCATCAAGCTCAACTGCTTTCTTCATCTCCTTTATATGAGCTGAAAGATATTCTATACGGCTTGAGTCATCACAGGTGTTATCATCATTCAACTTATCTATCATACCGATACCATTTTCAACCACAAAAAGAGGTATCTCATATCTTTCATAAAGTACATTAAGTGAATATCTAAGTCCCTCCGGATCAATCGACCATCCCCACTCAGAAACCTTGAGATATGGATTTGCAACAGAATATGTACTGCTTAACTCTACATTTTCAACACTATCGGATTTAGCCTGCGAATCCACTACATTGGACATATAATATGAAAATGCAATATAATCAACCGTACCTTCAGCGAGAATCTTATCATCGCCTTCCTCCATCTTTAAGTCGTAACCCTTACGCTCAAACATCTTCTTGGCGTAATTTGGATAATGTCCTCTTACATGGATGTCCGTAAAGAAATATCTCATATGCATCTCTTCATTTGCAAGCACAATGTCTGAAGGTCTGCATGAAAACGGATATATCGGAGTCATGGCAAGCATACAACCTATCTTAAATTCAGGATTAATCTTATGTCCTTCCTTTACTGCAAGAGCACTTGCTACAAGCTCATTATGAGCACACCTATACATTATCTCCTCAGGATTATCAAACTCCGAGGCCTTAAAGCCTGAATTAAGCCAACCCGGCATATCTATCTGATAATGCATCTGATTGTTAATCTCATTAAAGGTCATCCAATACTTAACCTTATCCTTATATCTTTCAAAACATGTAACTGCATATTTTACAAAGAAATCAATAAGCTTTCTGTTGGTCCATCCACCATATTTTTTTGCAAGATTAAGAGGCATCTCAAAATGGCTTAAGGTTATAACCGGCTCTATGCCGTACTTTAAGAGTTCATCAAATAAGTCATCATAAAACTTAAGTCCTGCCTCGTTCGGAGTCTCATCATCACCATTAGGAAAAATTCTTGTCCAGGCTATGCTTGTCCTAAAGCACTTAAAACCCATCTCGGCAAAAAGCGCCACATCCTCTTTATATCTGTGATAGAAATCTATAGCTCTCTGATTAGGATAATACTCCCCCTCTTCAACCGTATCGGTTATTCTTCTTGCTTTACTGACCGATCCGCCTGTAAATACATCCACGACACTCATACCCTTGCCGTCTTCATTCCATGCACCCTCAAGCTGATGTGCGGCAACCGCACCGCCCCATAAAAAATTCTTATCAAGCATAATGTTTACCTCTCAAACTTTTTTATAAAACTAATATAAATATTAAAATTATTTCTTTCTAAATCTTCCAAACTCCTTATAAATAGAATTGTAATTATAAAGCGCCCCTATGAGATTTGCATCATTATTAAACTTAGTTACGACAACATTCGGCTTAGGTATATAATCATCATATTTTCTAAGAGGATTATAACAGTCAAATTCATCTATACTGTTTTTTATGTATTCCATAAGTAAAGGCTGCTGGCTGATTCCACCACCAACCGCTATCTTATCTAAATCCAAAAGTACATTCAGATTATATAAGCTTACAGCCAATATATCAGTATAGTTTTTCAGTCCCTTGAGAACACCCTCTTCACCATCATCTGCTCGTTTAAATAATTCTATTCCATCTAAAATCTCAGGATTATCCCCGGTTATCTCACATACTTCTCTTATAAGTCCTTTTGCACCATAGTTTCCCCATGTAGACTCAAAAACTCCTCTGTTATGTGCATCAAGAAACATAAAGCTATATTCTCCGGCTGAAAAATGCCTACCCGAATAAAGCTGTCCGTTTATTATTATTCCTCCACCGACAGCAGTTCCAAGCACCATTACCGCACCATTTTTAACATCACTTAAGCTGCCTTTCCAATACTCTGCAAGTGCAGCACATTTTCCATCATTTTGGACAGCAACCCTAAGACCGTATCTTGTTGACATATAATCAACCAGATACATTCCGGTAAGATACTTAAGCCATCCCGCAGTCATTGTATAACCTCTGCTAATATCTATCATACCCGGCATGCTTATAGCTATACCATCAACACTTTCCTTATAACCTGCAACTATATCATCTATAACATTAAAGAAATCTTTTCTGTCAGCCTCATTATTATCAGTAGGCTGAGGTGTCGGGACCTTATCCTTTTCAATTATATTTGCTTTTTTATCAACCACTGCATACTTTAAAAATGTTCCGCCCCAGTCAAAAACGAGATAGTTATTCATTACTTCCTCCATAATAAAAAACACATATATGATAAGAGTTTTCTCTTATCATATATGGCGTAAACAAAGCCAAAAATGCCTAAGAAGCTGCCTTCTCAGCCTCATAAGCTTCCCTTACAGCCTTGGCAAGCTGATCTCCGCATGATGTACCCTTCATGCCACACTGTACGCCGCTTAATATACCTTCGATATAATCTACAGACTGACCTTCAACAAGCTTTGAAATAGCTTTTAAATTACCGTTACAGCCTCTAACAAATGAAACGTTATGAACCTTATCTCCATCTAAATCAAGCATTATAAGCTGTGAACAGGTTCCCTTTGTCTTATACTCATAATGAAACATAATATTCCTCCTTTTAAAGCTCAATATCCAAAAGTCCTGTTATGCTGTCAATCGAATAAGTATAGTCTTTCACATCTCCAAAGCCGTAGCTTGCAAATATAAAATCTATACCGGCATATGCGGCAGAATCAGCATCTCCTTTTGTATCTCCCACATAAACAGCACTTTTTATATTATTCTTTTCCATAACAAGCTTTATATTTTCACCCTTTGAAACAGGATTATCTCCCCAGTTTCTTATATCAGTAAAATAATCCCACAAATCCTGTGAGTTAAGAAAGGACTCTATATATCCTGCCTGACCGTTACTAACGATAAAAAGCTTATGTGTCTCGCAAAGCTTTTTTAAGGTATCTAAAAGTCCCGGATACAAAACTCCACCGTGCTCATTCAGATAATCATTTTCCACCTCGCAGCACCTTTGCATAACCTCATCCTGACGTTCTTTGGAAAGCTCAGGAAAAAGAATATCCGTAATCGTATCCATCGGCATACCAAAGACACTTTGAAGCTCCTTTTCACTTATCTGTCTATCCTTTAGCTCATCAAACTCACCAATCGCCTTGTCCCATGCTTTTATAATATTGTCTGTAGCATTCCATAATGTGCCGTCAAGGTCAAACATAATTGCTTCGTATTTCATAATCTAACCAAATACTCTTTTAAGTACCTCGTCCTCTCTCAATATTTTCTTAGCAAGCTCTCTGTACTGCTCCTCGTGAAGATAGGTATGTCTGTGCGGCTTTATCGAAGGAGCCATATCTATAGCCTTCTCATAATCATCCCTGTTTAAATCAAGTGTACTTACATAATCCCAAAAGCCTGTCTTTTCAAATATAGCATTTACCCTTACATATCTGTGATTCTGAACCTT
>JAFUEG010000063.1 GCA_017464045.1 Lachnospiraceae bacterium | reverse complement strand
TCGCTTCCTATCCAGAGAATGACCTACAAGGAGGCTATGGAAAGATTCGGTTCCGATAAGCCTGACCTTAGATTCGGCATGGAACTTAAGGATGTAACCGATGTGGTTAGAAATTCCGAATTTGTAGTATTTAAGGGCGCTATAGATAATGGCGGAAGCGTAAGAGGTATCAATGCCAAGGGACAGGGTGCTATGCCTCGTAAGAAGATAGATGCTCTGGTTGATTTTGCAAAGGGCTACGGCGCAAAGGGACTTGCCTATATAGCTATCCAGGAGGATGGAAGCTATAAGTCATCATTTGCAAAATTCATGACTGACGAAGAGATGAATAATATCGTCTCAGCAATGGAAGGTGAAAACGGAGACTTATTATTATTTGCAGCCGATAAGAATAAGCTTGTATATGATGTGCTCGGAGCACTTAGAGTGGAGCTTGCAAACCAGCTCGGACTCCTTGACAAGAACGAGTACAGATTTGTATGGATTACAGAATTCCCTCTCCTTGAGTGGAACGAGGATTTAGGAAGATATCAGGCTATGCACCATCCGTTTACCATGCCTATGGAGGAGGACCTTGAGTATATCGAGAGCGATCCGGGCAGGGTTCGTGCAAAAGCATACGATATCGTATTAAACGGAAATGAAATCGGTGGAGGAAGTGTGCGTATCCACCAAAACGATATACAGGAAAAGATGTTTAAGGCGCTTGGATTTACTATGGAGAAGGCTTACGAGCAGTTTGGTTTTCTTCTTAACGCATTTAAGTATGGAGTTCCGCCACACGCAGGACTTGCTTACGGACTTGACCGTCTTACCATGCTTATGGCTAAAGAAGACTCAATCCGTGATGTAATCGCATTCCCTAAAATTAAGGATGCATCCTGTCTTATGAGTGAGGCACCAAACATAGTAGACGAAAAGCAGCTTGAGGAGCTCGGCATAAAAGTAACATCTAATGAAATTAAAGATGCAGAATGATATATCACAATAACTAAACAATTATACATATAAAGGATATATAATAGCATCTAAATTATTAAAGAAATAAAATAATTATTATATTACCAACAAACAGGTTATGTATGATATGATAACTTCATAAGCAAACCGTCTGTAGGCGTCGGTACTTAACGAGGGTATCCGAGTTTAGTACCGCTACGCCGGAGGCCGAGCGAGAGCGTGTTTGCGTTGAAGTTTATCATATAATACATAACCGTACGTTAGTAAACATTTAGGAATTAATTATGAATAAGAGAAGTTTGCGTGTACTTGAATTTAATAAGATTTTAGAAATGCTGACTGAGTATGCGGCTTCGGATATGGCAAAAAGACGCTGCGACAGGATTAAGCCGCAGCGGGATATAAATGTTATAAATACCCATCAGGAGGAGACAAGAGATGCATTGCTTCGTCTCAACAGACAGGGAAATGTATCCTTTTCGGGACTTAAGGATATACATGCATCCATAAAAAGACTTGAGGTTAAGGGTGCGCTTACTGCGGGTGAGCTTTTGGATGTGGCAGGTGTAATCAATGCTGCCATTGAGGTTAAGGCTTACGGTGACGGTTCGGATCTTGCAGATACGGTTACCACAAAGAATTCAAAAAAGAGTGAAGCGGAGGAAGATGCGGGAATAGTCTATGATTCTCTCACCGAAAGATTTAATCAGCTGGTGCCGCTTTCTTATATTTCTTCGGAGATAAGAAGATGCATACTTGCTGTAGATGAGATAGCAGATGATGCTTCCTCCAATTTAAAATCTATAAGAAAAAAGATAAAGCTTACCAATGACAGGCTTCATGAACAGCTGCTTAAGATAGTAAAAAATGATGCTTCAAAGGATAAGCTTCAGGACAGCATAATTACCATGAGAAACGGACGTTACTGTATACCTGTTAAGCAGGAGTACCGTTCACAGTTTCCGGGTATGATACATGACCGTTCACAGTCAGGCTCCACACTTTTTATCGAGCCTATGGCGGTGGTGAATCTTAATAATGAGATAAAAGAACTTGCCAATGAAGAGTTAATCGAGATAGAGGAGATACTTGAAAGTTTAAGTAATCTGGCAGCAGAGGCAGTAGAGGATATTAAGTTTAATCTTGAAACTCTGGTGGATTTGGATTTCATATTTGCAAAAGCAAAATTTGCACGTTCATATAACGGAAGCCAGCCTATATTTAATGAGACCGGAATTATAGATATCAAGCAGGGCAGACATCCGCTTTTGGAAAAGCATAGTGTGGTGCCTGTGGATATAAGGCTCGGAGAGGGTTATAATCTTTTGATTGTAACCGGACCGAATACCGGCGGTAAGACGGTATCGCTAAAGACACTCGGATTATTTACCCTTATGGGACAGGCGGGACTTCATATACCTGCCATGGAGGGTTCAAGGCTTGCGGTATTTGATGATGTATTTGCCGATATAGGAGATGAGCAGAGCATCGAGCAGAGTCTGTCCACATTTTCATCGCATATGAGCAACATCGTTTATATAGTAAATCATTCTACGGAAAACACACTCTGTCTCTTTGACGAGCTGGGCGGAGGAACCGATCCTGTAGAGGGAGCGGCACTTGCGATTGCCATTCTTAACCATCTTAAAAACATGGGTGCAAGATGCATGGCAACCACTCACTACAGTGAGCTAAAAACCTACGCACTTTCAACTGAGGGTGTGGAAAATGCTTCGTGTGAATTTGATGTAACAACACTTCAGCCTACATATAAGCTTATGATTGGCATACCGGGTAAGTCAAATGCATTTGCTATCTCGAAAAAGCTTGGACTTCCGGATTATATAATCGATGCTGCGAGGGATAATGTGGATTCAGACAGCGTGGATATGGAAAGCCTAATAGCAGAGCTTGAAAAAAACAAAAATGCTATTGAAGAAGATAAAAATGCAATAGAACAATATAAAAATGAGGTAGAGGAGCTTAAGAAAAGCCTTAAGGAAAAAGAGAAAAACCTCGATGATAAAAAGGCGGAAATACTTGCTAAGGCAAGAGCAGAGGCTTCTGATTTGATAGAAGAGGCTAAGGATATAGCCGACAAGACAATACGTGATTATAATAAGTGGCGCAACAATCCCGCCAAGGCAGATATGAAGCTTATGGAAGAAAAAAGGGGAAAGCTTCGTGACAAGCTTAAAAGCTATGATTCCGGCAGGAAAGAAGAAGCGCCAAAGCGAACCTCCAATCATAAGGCAAAGGATTTTCATATAGGTGATAATGTAGAGGTAATAAGCATGAATGCTAAGGGAAGTATTACATCACTTCCGGATGCAAGCGGTGTCGCAGGAGTGCAGATGGGAATACTTAATTTCAGACTGCCGATAAGCGATCTTATAATACTTCCGGATGATGAGCCGGCTAAGGATTATTATAAGTCCCGGGGAAAGAGTGTATCTGCCGGCAAGGCCATGTTTATATCACCTGAGATAAATGTAATAGGAAAGACGGTTGATGAGGCGGTTTCGCTGATAGATAAGTATCTTGATGATGCGGCTTTGTCGCATCTTGAAAAGGTGACTATTATACATGGAAAGGGAACAGGTGCATTAAGAAACGGTATTCACCAGTTTCTTAAGAAGCATCCGCTTGTAAAGACATTCAGATCAGGTGAATACGGCGAAGGAGAATACGGAGTTACGATAGTAGAATTATAGTTAAGTACGAATTATTTTTAAGCTTTTGATTTTCTGTAAAAAGTATTGATAATTTAAAAGCTTGGATGAATTATTAAAGGGGAAGGAAAGTATGGATAAACAAAAAATATTGATAGTAGATGATGATGAAAATATCGCAGAGCTTATATCCTTATATCTAACAAAGGAATGCTTTGAAACGGAGATTGCATATAATGGTAAGGATGCACTGGAGCTTGTAAAAACATATAATCCTAATCTTGTTCTCCTTGACATAATGCTTCCTGATTTGGATGGATATGAGGTTTGTACCGAAATAAGAAAAACCATGCAGATACCTATAATCATGCTCTCTGCCAAAGGTGAAGTTTTTGACAAAGTTTTGGGACTAAAGCTTGGAGCAGATGATTATATGATAAAACCGTTTGACTCAAATGAACTTGTGGCGAGAGTTAAGGCGGTGCTGAGACGTTCCAGCTATGCACCTGACAGAAATAATCTTGCTGCTCAGACAGACCATAACGGTGATTATGTCGAATACGACGGATTACTTGTAAATATAACAAATTATACCGTGGTATTTGACGGAGTGCAGGTAGAGATGCCTCCTAAGGAGTTGGAACTTTTGTATTTTCTGGCAAGGCATCCTAATCAGGTCTTTACGAGAGACCAACTTTTGGATAAGCTTTGGGGGTATGAATTTGTTGGAGATTCAAGAACAGTTGACGTTCATATAAAGAGACTTAGAGAAAAAATACATGATGGAAGTAATTGGGCTATAACTACTGTTTGGGGTAAGGGTTATAAATTTGAGGTGAGATAAAAATTGAAGCGTTCATTATTTGACAAAATCTTTTTAGGATTTTTGTTTTTATCAATAGCTTTATTTATTTCGGTTGTTGTATATTCAACTTTTACAACAAGACGGATCATGGTTAAGGAAAGGTCAAAGGTGCTTACCAATGAAGCACTTCTTATAGCGGATCAGACAGTTTCTGATTATATTCAGGGCAATATCACTCACAGACAGCTTATAAAAAACCTTGAGTATTATAGTGAAACACTTGCAACCAGTATATGGATAACGGATGATAAAGGTATAGTCATTGCATCTTCTAAAGCGGCATCTCATCCTGAAGCACCAAAAAATATTTTCTTTCTTAATCAGGATTTTGATATGATGACGACACAGACCTTTTCAGGAGATTTTTATGGGCATTTTGATTTGGATGTGGTTACTGTAGCTATCCCGATTCGTATTAATAATATATCTGACGGGATGATTTTGATGCATTCTACAGAAGAGGAATTAAAGGATTTGCAGGGTAATATTATACAGGCAATATATGTGCCGTTTTTGATTATGCTTATAATATCCTTTGCGGTGCTTGGTATAATTTCCGGAAGAATTATGCGTCCTATAAAGAAAATTAATGCGTCTGCGGAACAGTACTCAACGGGTAATTTTGAAGTTAAGTTGGATATCAAATCAGGCGATGAAATAGGTCAGCTTGCTGCTTCACT
>JAFUEG010000062.1 GCA_017464045.1 Lachnospiraceae bacterium | reverse complement strand
TATGGTTGAAGCAGGAATAATCGATCCTGTTAAGGTTACAAGAACAGCACTTCAGAACGCAACCTCAGTTGCAGCAACACTTCTTACAACTGAATCAGTAGTTGCAGACATCAAAGAAGATGCTCCTGCAATGCCAGCCGGTGGCATGGGCGGCATGGGCGGAATGATGTAAGAAACCTAAGCAACGCACAAAAAAAGAAAAAGTACACGCGCGAGCTTGCTCGCAAGCGTGTACTTTTTCTTTTTTTAGTATGTTGCGCAGAAACATACTGAGCCGAAGTGAAACGAAGGCGAAGTGGCGTTGCATAGGTTTCTTGAAGTAGTTGCTCGTTCGGCTATACCTGCGAAGCACCTTACCGACTCGGAGCGAAGCGAAGAGGAGGTGGCTGCACAGGTTATCAAACAGAAGTGAAGACGAAGTATTGCTCGTTCGGCTGCATATGTGCTCAGGTTATCACATAACAGTGAAGCATAGAGGAGGCAGCGACTTGGGATGAGTTATTTTTTTAGTTCGTTCTTTAGCTCTGTGGCCGCTATACTAAGAGGATATTCACTGTTTTCAACAAGACAGATTTTTCTGACAGGAATATCTTCTTTTATTTTAATCTCATAAACCTTTTTCTTTTTTAAAGCATCGGCTGCATACATTTTCGGTATAAATCCTATTCCTAAGTCGTTTATAATCATTGGAAGTATCTGGTCTGTAGTTGCGGCTTCGAATTCCGGTTTGAAGGTCAGACCATTTTCTTTAAAATAATTAAAATAAAGCTCATAAACCATGGTTTCCTCTCCCATGCATATAAGTGGAAGCTGTTCTATGTCTTTAAGGGAAATCGGTTCATTAGTGAATTGATATGACGGACCTCCTACCAATATATCTTTTATCTCCATAATTGTGGTGGAGATAAGCGGTTTTGGCAAATCTTTGTGTGTAGTTACTATTGAAAAATCAACCATACCATTTTTAACGGATTCAACAGCTTCTTTTGTAAGATGATTTTTTATGTTTATACGAATACCGGGGTGGCTTTTTTTGAATTTATTTAATGAGGGAAGCAGCGCCATATAAAGAGCAGTCTCACTTGCACCTATGGTTATAACTCCGTCGTGTAAATCGGTTATTGAAAGTAATTCATCTTCAGCCTGCATAATCCGGTCTATTGCTATTTTTATATGTGAATATAATATTTTACCCTCAGGAGTAAGTATAATGCCGTGATTGGTTCGTTTTAACAGTCTGCATCCTAATTCGTGTTCTAAAAGCTTGATAACACGGGAAATGTTTGGTTGATTGTTACTAAGCTCTTCAGCAGCTCTTGTGAAGCTCTTATACTTTGCAACATAATAAAAAATTTTATAGTACTCGTAATTAATATTCATATTTACCTCTTATATAAATTTTATATATTAGATATATTAATTATATATTTTACATATTTCTATGACTTGAGTATAATACATCATTGAGAAAAATACAAGAAAAGAGTGAGTGTAAGATATGAATAGGGATTTAACAGTGGGAAAGCCTGAGTTGGTTTTGTGGAAATTCTGTCTGCCGTTGTTTGGGAGTATTGTGTTTCAGCAGCTTTATAATATAGCTGACAGTCTTGTCGCAGGAAAATTTGTAGGAGAAAATGCACTTGCGGCAGTTGGCAACAGCTATGAGATTACCCTTATATTTATAGCCTTTGCATTCGGATGCAACATAGGCTGTTCGGTTATCGTATCACAGCTTTTCGGAGCAAAAAGATACGGAGATATGAAAACCGCCGTGTATACCACGCTTATATCAAGTGCTGTAATATGTGGTTTCCTTATGGTATTTGGATTTGTATTCTGTGACGGATTGCTTGGGCTTATTAATACTCCCGATAATATCTTCAATGATTCAAAGCTTTATCTGGATATATACATATGGGGACTTCCTTTTTTATTCTTTTATAATATTGCGACCGGAATATTCTCGGCACTTGGTGATTCTAGGACTCCGTTTATATTTCTGGCGTGTTCTTCGACGGCAAATATATTTATGGATATATGGTTTGTAAAAAGCTTTAACATGGGAGTGAGTGGTGTAGCATGGGCAACCTTTATATGTCAGGGAATAAGCTGTGTGCTCGCTATCGTTGTAGTATTTAAGAGGCTTGCAGGAGTTAATACTGATGATAAGGTGAAGGTGTTTTCGAAGGACATATTAAAGAAGATTGCTATTATAGCTGTGCCGAGCATACTTCAACAGAGCTTTATATCAGTTGGAAATATAATTATTCAAAGCATAATTAACAGCTATGGTTCAGGAGTTATTGCAGGATATTCGGCTTCAGTTAAGCTTAATAATCTGGTAATAACATCATTTACTACACTTGGAAACGGAGTATCCAACTATACCGCTCAAAATGTTGGTGCAGGAAAATTGAAGAGGATTAAGGACGGTTTTAAGGCAGGAGTTAAGATGGTATGGATTATATGCATACCGATTGTATTTCTATATATGTTATTTGCGAAAAAGCTTATTGTGTTTTTCGTGAATTCTCCGTCAGAGGCAGCACTTCATACTGGTATGATGTTTCTTCATATATTGGTGCCGTTTTACTTCGTTATATCTGTCAAGCTTGTGGCAGATGGTATACTGCGAGGTGCGGGACTTATGAATAATTTTATGATTTCGACATTCACGGATCTGATTATGAGGGTGATACTTGCTAAGGCATTCTCAAATCTTATCGGTGCAACGGGGATATGGCTCGCATGGCCGATAGGATGGAGCATAGCGATGGTTATGTCCGTTATTTTTTATCATAACGGACCGTGGAAGGAGAAAAAGGATATTTTGTAGGATGTTGAAAATATTTCTTTGTGTATCTTCATAATTCAAAGGCATAAACTAATTGAAAGAATAATGATAAAAAGCGCACATTTGCTTATATAATGCAGGGTGCGCTTCTATTATTGATAGAAATATGATATAATTTTTAAAGGCAAAAGATAAACTGAAAATATATTTAAGAGGATATTATGGTTGAATTAATTATTATATTTTTCTGCTTTGTTTTGCTACCTGACTTAATTGTTGTAATAGTGGCATTTACGAGCAGAAAAAGGTTGAAGACGGCAAGGATAAAAGAAATAGATAAATATACAGAAAAGCTTAAAGAAGCTGATTTATCCGGTGAAGCTTTTCCGTTGAATTCTGATGATGGAGAAAGGTTAAAACAGCGTCATTCCGGGCTATATGGGCTTATAACTCTGCCGATTACTTTAGGATTATTCGGAATATTGATTATAAGCGGAATACATAATATCGCTGATGTATCAGGTGCTTGGGTTGGAGTATTTATATTACTTGATATAATACTTTGCTGTCTTACGATTTATCTTGTATATAGACTTTTAAGTCATCATAATGATTGGCAGCATTACACTAAACGAAGAGGTGTATGTCTTGAACTTGCACTTTATAAGATAGGTCTTGTAGCAAGAAAAAATCCCGTGTATTATGCAACGGTAGGTTATATAGATGATTCGGATAATTATGTTGTCTTTCGTATTCAGACTACCGGAGAGATATTCTATGCGCTTAAGTATAACAAGGGATGGTTTATAGTAACTGACAGTAACAACCACAACCATAATATCATAACCGAGAAAACTCTTGCGGAGATGGTTAAAGAAGATAAGGAAAATGGAATAGAACGACATATGAGTAATAAGGGTGTTTACAGTGGGTTTTATGATTGAGAATTAAAGAACAATGGAATGTTTTATTAAGAAAAGAGGTGTTAAAGTTGGCTAAAAAATCGCTATCTACAGGAAAGCAGTTGCTGGTAATATTGATTTTGTCTATATCGTTGGTTATGTTTGGTGTCAATATTGCATTTACGATT
>JAFUEG010000061.1 GCA_017464045.1 Lachnospiraceae bacterium | reverse complement strand
TATATAACCTTCCTCAGGCTGGTCGAAACCGCCTATGATATTTAAAAGTGTTGATTTACCTGAACCTGAAGGACCGATCATTACACAAAACTCCCCCTTTGCAACTGAAAATGAAAAGCCCTTCAATACCTCCTGTCTGGTATCTCCCTCACCAAAGCCTTTTTTTAAATCAACAATTTCCAAAAACTTTCTTTCAATTTCTGACATAATATCCTCCCTAAATAATCTTAAAATATCCTTTGTAAAACATTTTAAGACAAATAAAATAATAGATTATTTACATTGGTTTAGTAATTCTGATTCATCCGGTTTATATTTCAACATATGAACAATCATTCATATGTTGATTACATTAGTTAGGTTACCATAACCATATAAATATGTCAATACCTTTTTTGCAATACAAATATCACATTATTTACCACCACACGGATAGTGCGTCTGTTATCTGTTCGGGATTGTCAATGCTGATTACAGTTTCTTCATCGAGCTGATAAATGATTGGAGAATTTTTTATATTATCTTTCAAGGCTTCGTATGATTTGATTCCTTCGTATAAATAATTATCATCTGTTCTTATCATAGAGTTAAGTAAATATCCGTCACTTACAATAACGATATTTTTGCTGTATGCCAGAAAATCCTTGCCTATCTTTTCCACACTTTCAGGTATAAACAAAAACTTAAGATTCGGACAGCTTCTTATACTTCCGTTATTAAGAACCGTTACTCCCGAACCTATCTTAATCGTTTCAAGCTTTTCCCATCCTATCAGACAGTTATATCCAAGCTCGGTAATACCGTTTCCTATAACAAGATTTACCACGTCATCGGACTCAAGATTTTCATAAGCAACAAGTCTTTTAAAATCATCGTACTCAAGCTTACCCTGACCGTCAATATATATAATATCCTCTCGAACCTCAATGCCAAGCGTATTATTATCAAGACCGATATCTTCAGATATGTTGTTATTATATTCATCAACCTTCTTGTCGGTTTTATTTACGAGGCATACAACAACCAATAAAACGACCAACACAAGAACAAAAATCCATTTGTCTGTTTCTTTTTTCATTAATCAATAATTCCCTCCTGTAAAATTATTGAAATGTTATGAAAGCTTCCTGTTTTTTTTATATCCGACAAAAGCTTTTCCTGATCCTTTATTCCTCTTATCTCTATTACAAGATTTACATCATCATTATGTATGCTCTTTGTTTTTATATTCCAGTATCTGACATTTTTATGAAGTATTTCCTTCAAAACCTCTGTGTCATACGGATATCTTCCATCAAGAACCAACAGCTTATTGGACGCCTTTCCCGGAATCTCATCCGAAACAAGTATAACTATTCCGACTATAAGAGTAAGAGGAATCGCTATATAATATATTCCTGCACCACATATTATTCCAATTGATATTGACCAGAAAAGGAAAACAAGATCAAGCGGATTTTTGATTGCGGTACGAAAACGTACAATTGACAATGCGCCAACCATACCGAGTGAAACAACTATGCTTGACTGTATTGTTAAAATTATGGCATCGGTTATAATGCAAAGTACCGCCAGGGATACAGCGAACTCTTTAGAGTAAAAATACTTTCTCGACTTAAAATAATATACAAGGCATATTATAATAGATATAACCAGACATACAATCATGGATAAAACTGCATATCTGAAGGTTATTTCATTGTTGGCATATGACTTTAAAAATCCATCCTTAAAAACATCTGTAAATGACATTTATATTTCCCCCTTTAAAGCTTTTCTGCATATATAATATTTTGAAACCGAAGACCGATTTAAATGTCCTGTGTCCAGACATCCTGCTATTGTTTCCGGCAGATAATCATCATATTTAACCTCAAGGACATGATGTCCGGAAGGAAAAACCGAAATTCTGGTTATATCCTTACTGAATAATTCTTCAACACTACCGGAAGCTGCTATGTTTTTATCAAAGGTTACACGGACATTTCCCAAAGTATAAATGTACGGTGTTCTCACATACTCCACCAGGACCTTCGGGCGCATTAATGAATTGTTTCTCTTTATAAGAAATTCATCAAGCAAACTGTTTTCTCCGAAATAATCATTACAAGGCTCATTTTTTAACAGTTTTTCACACAAGCCATAATCCAGTAAGCAGCTTTGTTTTAATGTTTTCTGTCTGTTTTTTATCTTTTTTTCAAGCTTTATTGTTTTATCTTCCTGATTGTATATTCTTATCCTGAATTTTTCCCTTGGATTTGTTCCCGATTCATTTTCAAAGAAACAGCTATCCCTATAATCATCAAAATATACACTTCTTACAACATAGTTTCCGTCCCTTGAAACATTATCATCAGGCTTCATTATACAGCAGATTTTTTTTTCAATAAGCTCAAGCTCAATATTATTGCATAAATATTTTAATTCATTTCTATATTTTTCCAAATCATGTCTCCCATGCTCATAAAAAAACTATCTTCCACTGTATTGTTCCTTAACATATTCATATCTTAATTTGAAAAAATCCCGTATGCTTTCACAATTATTATAAAATGCTTCTTCATCATACCCGTCACTCCAAAAGCGTTTATAGTCATTTACCATCGGCAATGTCATTTTCGTCTCAAACGCATCTATAAAAGCATCTACTCTTTCGGGGTTAAACACATTATCGGCAAGATATACCAGGCGTTCATTAAACCGTTCC